>NZ_JBEYFS010000075.1:0-48165 GCF_040634475.1 Streptomyces sp. NPDC007095 | reverse complement strand
ACGAGGGCCTGTGCCCGGCACGCCGAGAGCACGCACCTGACGCCGCAGGGCCCGCCCTCCGGGCGGACGACGGGAATTTGACGACAGGACCTAGGACCAGGACCCGATGCGGTCCGCGCACGGGCGTGTTTGGCTGCTGCCATGACCGAATTCAGTGAGGCGGAACGCGCCTACCTCACCACACAGCGACTGGGCCGGCTGGCCACCGTAGACGCCCACGGGCAGCCGCAGGCGAACCCTGTCGGCTTCTTCCCGCAGGACGACGGGACGATCCTGATCGGCGGTTACGCGATGGGCACCACGAAGAAGTGGCGCAACCTGCGGAAGAACCCGAAGGTGGCGCTCGTCGTCGACGACATCGTCAGCCGGCAGCCGTGGAAAGTGCGCGGCATCGACATCCGGGGCGAGGCCGAACTCCTCACCGGCCCCCACGACTTGGGGCCGCACTTCAGCGAGGAACTGATCCGCATCCATCCCCGGCGCATCCACAGCTGGGGCCTGGAGGACTGACCGGAGCCCCGACGGCGCTTGGTAGGGTCACCGACCATGACCGCCACGGAACCCACCGTCCTGGCCACATCGGGTGGTCACCGAGTCGGCGGCCGCACCCGGCTGACCTTCGACGCGCTCGTCCACCACGCAGTCGAACTGTCGGGCGTGCACGGACGCCGGCCCCGGGTCATGTACGTCGGCACCGCGATCGGCGACGCCGAGCACTTCACCACCCGGATGAGCGAGGCGGCGCGCGTGGCGGGCTTCGACCTGACGCCGCTGCACCTCTTCCCCATGCCCAACCTCGATGACATCGAGGCGGCGGTGCTGGAGCAGGACGTGGTGTGGGTGATGGGCGGTTCGGTGGCGAACCTGCTCGCCGTGTGGCGCGTACACGGACTGGACGCGATCCTCCGTCGTGCGTGGCAGGCCGGGGTCGTCCTCAGCGGGGTGAGCGCCGGATCGATCTGCTGGTTCCAGGGTGGCACCACCGACTCCTTCGGCCCCGAACTGCGCCCGCTCACCAACGGTCTCGGCTTCCTCCCGTACGGAAACGGCGTCCACTACGACACCGACCCCGGCCGCCGCCCCCTGGTCCACCGGCTCGTCGCCGAGGGCACGCTGCCGCTCAGCCACTGCACCGACGACGGCGTGGGCCTGGTCTACCGCGGTACCGAACTCGTCGAGACCGTCAGCGAGACGCCGGGCAAGGGGGCGTACGTCGTCCGGCGCGAGGGGGACCGGGCGGTCGAGGAGCGCCTGGAACCGCGCCTGCTCCCGGCACCACGACACTGACGTTCCCGACGGCAACCCGGGTGCTTCACTCCAACTCCCCAGCCACCCTGAGGTGTTGAACGGCGTACGAGCGCCACGGGCGCCACGCGTCCGGCACATCCACCCCCGGCGGCACCACGTCGGGGTCGCCGAGCGCGCGCGTACGGATTTCAGCGGCGGAACGGCCGTCCAGTCCCGGCAACGCCAGCAGCGCCTCCTGCGCCTCCTCGCGCTCCGCGCCCGCGTCCAGCCGCAGGGTGCCGTCGGCGAGGGCGGTGGCGAGCGCGCCGAGGGGGCCGTCGGGCTCGGCCTCGGCGAGGACGGCCGGCTCCGGGAACACATGGGTGAGCGTGCCGCTCGGGGCGTCCAGCGCCTTCCCGTACCGCCGCACCAGCCGCTCGGCCTCCGCCCGCCCCACCAGCGCGCGCACGGCCAGCTCGTCCGGATCGGCGGCACCCGGCGAGCGCAGGCCGGGGCGCGCGGCGACCAGCGGGGCCAGCCGGGGGTCAGCGCCCAGCCGCTCGTCGACGGCGTACGGATCGGCGTCGAGGTCGAACAGCCGGCGCAGGCGTTGGACGGCGGTGGTGAGGTCGCGCAGGTCGGTGAGGTGGAGCCGGGCGTCGAGCCAGCCGCGCGAGCGTTCGTCCACCGCGACGATTCCGGTGCCGTACGGGAGGCGCAGGGTGCGTCGGTAGGTACGGCGGCCGGGGGCGCCGTCGATGTCCTCCACCCCGGGGACCGCCTCGTGGGCGAGCAGGTCGAAGACGGCGGCGGACTGGTAGGGGCCTCGGTGGGCGAGGCGCAGCGGGATCCCGGCGGTGGGGGTGAGGGTGCGCCGGGCTCCGGTCCCGCCCCGTGGTGCGGCGGCCGCGCGCAGTTCGCTCGGCGTCGAGGCGTACACCGCGCGGATCGTGTCGTTGAACTGCCGGACGCTGGCGAAACCGGCCGCGAACGCGATCTCCGTGATCGGCAGGCCGGTGGTCTGGAGCAGGACGCGGGCGGTGTGGGCGCGCTGGGCGCGGGCGAGGGCGACGGGGCCCGCGCCGACCTCCGCGGTGAGCTGCCGCTGCACCTGGCGGGCGCTGTATCCGAGCCGGACGGCGAGCCCTCCGACGCCCTCCCGGTCGACCACGCCATCCCCGATGAGTCGCATGGCGCGCCCTACGACGTCGGCCCGCACGTTCCACTCCGCGGAGCCGGGGACGGCGTCCGGGCGGCATCTGCGGCAGGCTCGGAAGCCCGAGCTCTGCGCCGCGGCGGCCGTCGTGTAGTACCGCACGTTCTGCCGCTTCGGCGTCACTGCCGGGCAGCTGGGCCGGCAGTAGATCCCGGTCGTCTCCACCGCGAAGAAGAACTCCCCGTCAAACCGGGCGTCCCTGCTCCGCACCGCCTCGTACCTGGTCTCCGCGTCAATCACACCTACCAGTCTGCGCCACCGTCCGCCCTTCGACTGGCGGCTTTCAGACACGACGCTCAACCCAGAAACCCTGATCCCGCCCCCGCCGCCCCTACCCGTCCCGTCCCAGGGGCTCCGCCCCTTCCACCCCACCGGGTGCTCCGCCCCCAGCCCCCGGTCCTCAGACTCCGGACGGGCCAAAAGATGCGCGCCGGTGCTCCCAAGGGGCGTGGGGAACTGCGCCACCCCGAACGCGGGGCGAAGCCCCGCGCTCAGGGGCGCGGGAAACTGCGCGGCCAACCGCCACCCGTCCGCAGCCGAAGAACACACCCGGGGGCCTGGGGCGCAGCCCCGGACCCCCGTTCCGCGCAGGCTCAGTGCCAACGACCCCGTTTGGCGTCCATCGCCGCCCTCCCCTCCGCCCCCTTCCGCTTCCAGTCCCGTCGAATCTCCGCCCGCACCCGCGCGTCCGTCTTGGCGACGATCCGCTGGTTCTCGCGCAGCAGCTTGCGATAGCTGTCGAGGCGGCGTTCGGGAAGGACGCCGGAGCCGACGGCGGCGAGAACCGCGCAGCCGGGCTCCGCGTCGTGCGCGCAGTCGTGGAAGCGACAGCCGGCGGCCAGTTCCTCGATCTCGGAGAAGACCTGCCCGACGCCGGTCTCGGCGTCCCAGAGGCCGACCCCGCGCAGTCCGGGCGTGTCGATGAGGACACCCCCGCCGGGGAGGGCGAGAAGGTTGCGGGTCGTCGTGGTGTGGCGGCCCTTGCCGTCCACGTCACGCGCGGCCCGTACGTCCATCACGTCCTCGCCGATCAGTGCGTTGGCGAGGGTCGACTTGCCCGCGCCGGACTGTCCGAGGAGGACGGACGTGCCACCCGACAGCACCGCCGCGAGCACATCCAGACCCTCCCCGGCGCTGGAGCTGACCGGCAGCACCGGGACCCCGGGCGCCGCCGTCTCGACGTCCTGGACGAGGTGTCCGAGCGTCGCCTCGTCGGGCACGAGGTCGGCCTTGGTGAGGACGACCAGGGGCTGCGCTCCGGACTCCCAGGAGAGTGCCGACTCATGCAGGAGTACCTCACCACTGGAGCAGGACATCGCAAGCGCGAGGAACCGCTCGATCCGCCCGAGGTCCAGTTCAAGCGCGAGCGACACACAGATGACAACGTGATCGACGTTGGTGGCCAGCACCTGACCCTCGGAACGCTTCGACGAGGTCGAACGTACAAAAGCGGTGCGGCGAGGCAACAGCGTCCGCACATACCGCGGATCGTCACCTTCGGGGTCGACGGCGACCCAGTCACCCGTACACACGACCTTCATCGGGTCGCGGGGCACAACGAACTCGGTATCGGCACGGATGACGCCTGTCGGAGTGACGACATCGCACTGACCACGGTCGACACGTACGACACGACCGGGCAACAGACCCTGCTCCGCGTACGGGGCGAACTCGGCCTCCCAATCCCCATCCCAGCCGTACAGGGCGAGAGGATGCGAAGCAGGAAGCTGAAAGGAAGAGAAAGACAAGGGGTGACCCTTCACAAGGGTGGCCCCGGCACCGCGCTCGCTGGCGCGGGAGAAGAGAGAGGTCAGCCGGAGGCCACGGAGGTGGACTTGATGAACTTCCGGATGCGGGCAGCGCCCATCTCAACGACAGCCATCGGTCACACCTCCCGAACAAGCCAAATCACCCGCGACAACCCGAGGTCGCCGCTCGAACGGTTCCGACTCTAGAGGTACGCGGGCCACGACGCCATCGATTTACGGCGCACCTGACAGCGGTCCGCACGGAGTCCCGCAAGGGCGATGGCGACGCCTGAACTCACTGCGACAGGCGTTCTTGAGACGGCGTGTGGCTCATGGAAGGTCCTCCTGGGCCGACGGTACCGCCGTACGCGGTGCGCCGCGGCTTCGCGGGGAGGTTGTCCGTCCACTGCGGACGATGAAGGGAGAAGGGAAAGGGGAATGCTCACTCCTCTCCGTGATCAACGTATAGCGCACCGGGGGGCTTGCGGCAAGGCCCCGGCCATACCGCAGAATCTGCCACCGAAGCCAGGATCTACGGAAGCGAGAGCCACTAAATGCGTGTGGTGTTGTCGGGGTATGACTCGCGCGGGGGAATCGAACCGCTGGTGGGACTCGCGGTGCGGTTACGGGAATTGGGCGCGGAGGTGCGGGTGTGCGCGCCACCGGACGAGGAGTTCGCGAAGCGGCTGGCCGGGGTCGACGTGGAGATGGTGCCGACCGGCCGGTCGGTGCGCGAGTTGGTGACCGGGAAGACGCCGCCGTCGGCGGCAGGCGTGCCCCGGCGCGCGGCCGATTTGGTCGCCGCGTTTTATGACAACGTCACCGCGGCAGCCGAGGGATGCGACGTGCTGGTGGCGACCGGCCTCCTGCCGGCCGTGGCTGGCGTGAGGTCGGTCGCCGAGAAACTGGGCATCCGCTACGTGTACGCGAGTTACCAGCCGGTCAGCCTGCCGTCGCCGCACCACCCGCCGATGCCGCGGCCGGGTCGGCCGCTCCCACCTGATGTGACCGACAATCGAGTGCTGTGGGACCGGGACGCCCAGGACGCGCAGGCGGTGTTCGGCGAGGCCATCAACACCCACCGGGCGTCGATCGGCCTGTCACCGGTGGACAACGTCCGCGACCACGTCTTCACCGACCAGCCGTGGCTGGCCACGGACCCGGTCCTGGCCCCGTGGCAGCAGCCGGCGGACCTCGACGTGGTGCAGACCGGCGCGTGGGTCCTGCCCGACGAACGCCCGCTGCCCGCCGAGTTGGTGGCGTTCCTGGACGCCGGCACACCACCGGTGTACGTGGGCTTCGGCAGCGTTCCCATGCGCGATCCGGAGGGCGTCGCCCGGGCGGTCATCAAGGCGATCCGCGCGCAGGGCCGGCGGGCGGTCGTCTCCCGCGGCTGGGCCGACCTGGCCCTGATCGACGACCAGGACGACTGCTTCGTCGTCGGCGAGGCCAACCATCAGGCACTGTTCCGCCGGGCAGCCGCCGTCGTGCACCACGGCGGCGCGGGCACCACCACGACGGCCACCTGGGCCGGCACGCCTCAGGTCGTGGTACCCCAAGGGGGGGACCAGCCATATTTCGCCGGCCGGGTGGCTGCCCTGGGCATCGGCGCGGCACATGACGGTCCGACTCCGACCTTCGAGTCCCTCTCGGCGGCGCTCGAGGAGGCCCTGACCCCCGAGACCGGCGCGCGGGCGAGGGCCGTGGCCGACACGTTCCGCACCGACGGGGCGACCGTGGCGGCGAAGCTGCTGCTCGACGCGGTCAGCCGAGAGGGGCAGTCCACCTTGACCGTGGAACAGAACGACCTGACCATACGCCCGATCACCGGGCGCGACGAACTCGACCTCTTCTCCCGACTTCCCTACGCCTTCAACGAGGAATTGGCGGACGATCTCGCAGCCGGCCGTCGTCGGCCGGAATGGATGTGGGTCGCCCTGCGCGGCGACCACCTGCTGGCCAGGGCGGCGTGGTGGGGCCGGGCCGGAGACGACACACCGCTTCTCCTGGACATCCTCGACCTCGACGACAGCTGCGCGGCTTTCGACCGCGTGGACGTCGGCGGACGACTGCTGCACACCGCCATGGCCAAGACCCTTCCCGCGGGGACCAGCCCGCCCGACTACAGCCGCCTCGTCCCGTCCAACTGGCGTGACAGCGAGGCGACCGAGCGCGCCGTGAAGGACCGAATGACGATCCTGGAACGGACCGGTGCCCGGCTGTTCGTGGAACGGTTGCGTCTGGAGTGGCGCCCAGGGACGCCCGTTCCCGAGCCCAGCGGACGCCTGGCATTCCGGCCGGTCCGCGACTCCGAGGAGATCCTCGCCCTGATGACCCTGGTCCTGGACGGGACTCTGGACGCTCACAGCCGGCGCGATCTGACCCGGATGCCCGCCCGCGAAGCGGCGCTCAGCCAGTACGAGGAAGAGCTCGCACGCTACACGAGCCCGCGGGACTGGTGGCGGATCGCGATGCTCCCCGGTGGTGATCCGGTGGGGTTCGTCATCCCGGCCCGCAATGACTACAACTCGATCATCGCCTACCTGGCCGTTCTGCCCGCGCACCGCGGCAACGGCTACATCGACGAGATCCTCGCCGAAGGCACCCGTGTCCTCGCCGAGCAAAAGGTCCCGCGCATCCGGGCGTCCACGGATCTCAGCAACACTCCCATGGCGAACGCCTTCCAGCGCGCCGGATACGTCAACTTCGAACGCGCGATCAACATGACCTGGAACTGATCCAGACATCGGGCGGGGAGGCCGCAAACGGCTTCCCCGCCCAGCTCGGCCACATCCGGAGAGAGCTCTTCAGGCGGGCACTGCACTGCCACCCGGTCACACCGGCCAACGCCCCTCTTGCTCTGATCTTGGTCTGACCGCTCTGTCAACCGGGCACAGAGACCATCACCGCGGGCGACTTCACCGGCTCGAATGAGCTCGAACCGTTTCAAACCGGTTCGAGCTCATGGTGCGCTGGTCCGATGGTGAGACGACGTGACGGCGATGTACGTCGACACCGGCATGGATCACCTCGGCACGGAAGAGGACCTGGTTCCTCACGCCTGAGCGCGGCCCGGGCGCCCGGCCTGATCCTTGCCGACAGCGTTCACGGGCGGGGCTGCCCGGTGACCTGCGGCAGTGCCTGTTCGGCCCAGATGACCTTGCCCTGGGGGGTGTACCGGGTGCCCCAGCGCTCGGCCATCTGCGATACCAGGAACAGGCCCCGGCCTCCCTCGTCCATGGTCGCCGCGTACCGCAGATGCGGCGAGGTGCTGCTGCTGTCGGCCACCTCGCAGATGAGCGTACGGTCGTGGATCAGCCGTACGTGGATCGGCTCGGAGCCGTAGCGGATGGCGTTGGTGATGAGCTCGCTCAGGATGAGTTCCATGCTGAAGCCGAGCTCGGACAGGCCCCACTCGTCGAGCTTCCGGGACACGGTGTCGCGCATCCCGGCGACGGCGGCCGGGTCGAGCGGCACGTCCCAGTCGGCGATCCGGTCGGGCGGCAGCCCCTGGGTGCGGGCGATGAGCAGGGCGACGTCGTCCTTGGGACGCCCGGGCAGCAGCTCGTCCAGCACGGCCTGGCAGCTCTCCTCGGGAGACCGGTCGGGGTGCCCCGCCAGTGCTTCGCGCAGCAGTTCCATGCCCACATCCAGGTCGCGTCTGCGGTCCTCGATGAGGCCGTCGGTGTACAGGACGAGCTGGGCGCCCTCCGCGATGTCCAGTTCGGCGGTCTGGAACGGCAGGCCGCCCAGGCCGAGGGGAGGCCCTGTCGGCACGTCCACGAAGGTGACGGTTCCGTCGGGGTGGACCAGCGCGGGCGCCAGGTGGCCCGCACGTGCCATGACGCAGCGACGCGTCACGGGGTCGTAGATCGCGTACAGGCAGGTGGCGCCCACGACGCCCGCGGCACTGTCCGTGCCCTGCTCGTCCTGGTCGATGCGGGCGACCAGGTCGTCCAGATGGCTCAGCAGCTCGTCAGGGGGCAGGTCGAGGGTGGAGAAGTTGTGCACCGCGGTCCGCAGCCGCCCCATCGTGGCGGCGGCGTGCAGGCCGTGGCCGACCACGTCGCCGACGGCCAGCGCCACCCGGCTGCCCGGCAGGGGGATCACATCGAACCAGTCCCCGCTCACGCCCGACTGGGCGGGCAGGTAGCGGTAGCCGACGTCGAGGGCGCTCTGCTCGGGCAGGGCCCGCGGCAGCAGGCTGCGCTGGAGGGTGACCGCCAGCGCGTGCTCGCGGGTGTAGCGACGGGCGTTGTCGATGCTGACCGCGGCACGGGCCACCAGTTCCTCCGCCAGCGACAGCTCCTCCTCGTCGAAGGGCTCGTGCTGCTTGGCGCGCCAGAAGTTGGCCACGCCCAGCACGACACCGCCGGCCTGGATCGGGGCGGCGATGAGGGAGTGGATGCCGTAGTCGATGATCTCCTTGGTGCGCTCCGGGTCCTGCGCGTGCCAGCCCACGGCGGTCGACAGGTCCGTCACCAGTTCGGAGTGGCCGCTGCCGTAGCCGCGCGCCTGGGGCGTCGAGGGCACGAAGTCGATCAGTCGGCCCCGTTCGTAGAGCGGATGGTCTTTCCGGATGCCGCACACGGCGATGCGCCGCAGGTCCGTCGCCGTGGGGGCCGGCTCCTCGCCGTGCAGCACGGCGTCGGCCAGGTCGACGGTGACGAAGTCGGCGAAGCGGGGGACGGCGACCCTCGCCAGCTCGTCGGCGGTGCGCCGCACGTCCAGGGTGGTGCCGACGCCGAGTCCGGCGTCGTACAGCAGCTTGAGCCGCTCCCGTGCGACCTCCGCCCTGCCGGTGACCGCCTGGAGCTCGGTGGAGTCGCGCAGCGTCACCACCGTTCCCTCGATGCCTCCGTCGCGCCCCGTGGGCCGCTGGTTGACCGCCAGCAGCCGCTCCCCGGCGAAGTGCACCTCGTCGGTGGCCTCGCGCCCGGAGACGAGCAGCTCCACCGTCTCGGATTCGAGGTTCGACAGCTGCGACACGAGCCGCCCCTCGGCGTCGGGGGGCAGCTCCAGCAGCCGTCTGGCCTCGTCGTTCGCCAGCAGCAGCCGCCCGTCGCCGGCGACGATGAGCACTCCTTCGCGTACGGAGTGCAGCACCGTGTCGTGGTGGTCGTACATGCGCGTCATCTCGTCCGGGGCCAGGCTGTGGGTCTGCCGTCGCAGCCGTCTGCCCACCAGTGCCGTCACCCCGGTGGACACCACGAGTGCCCCGGCCCCGGCGCCCAGGATGATCGGTAGTTGCCGGTCCACCTGATTGGTCACGTTCTTGACCTTCAGACCGGCCGACACCAGGCCCACCACCTTGCCCCCGGCGTCGTCGACGGGGACGGTGGCCTGCACCTCGTGGCCGAGCGGGCCGTGGACGCTTTCCGTGTAGACCTTCCCCGCCAGCGACGGCCCGATCGTGCCCACGAACCGCTTTCCGATCCGGCTCGGCAGGGGGTGGGTGTAGCGGATGCCCTTGGTGTTCATGACCACGATGAAATCGACCCCGGCGGCCTTGCGGGCCGCCTCGGTGAGCGGCTGGAGGATCTTGCTCGGGTCGGGGCTCCGCATTGCCGCCACGAGCCCGGGCGAGTGCGCGAAGGTCTCCGCCGTGGCTATGGAGCGGCGCTTGGCCTCGGCGGTGGTGTCCCGCTCCGACTGCAGCGCGAGGGCGAACACACCACAGGCCACGAGCAGCACGACCAGGGCCACCTGAACAACGAACACCTGCCCGGCTACGCTCCGCGGGCTCCTGCTCACCAGTGGCCTGAGAGAAAAGCGTCGAAAACCGGCGAAACGATTCGCCATGTGACCTTTCTAGCACTGGTGATCCCGAGCGGCCATGGCCCACGCGTGACGCATGATCGCCCGGGGACGCGCACACCAGGGCGGGGCACGAGCGGAACCGGCGGCATCTCTCCGCAGTACCGTGTCCGGAGACGATCACCGGGAGGGGCGGGATGACGAACGATCTCCAGTTGAGCTGGACGCTGGATGGCAGCGGTTGGGCGATCTGCCGCATCGCGGACGGCTCTTCGGAGCACCAGGAGATCGTCAGCTACTGCACCGATGCCCTTGCCGACCTGCTCCATGGTGTCGCGGGCCTCTACGGCACCATCGCCGTCCAGCGCTTCTCCTTCGACCTCGAACCGGCCGAAGCGAGGTGGGTCCTCCGAAGCAGCGGCCCGGACGTCGGCATCGCGATCTACCGGTTTCCCGACATGTCCACGAGCTTCGATGTGCCCGACCGGGAAGGAACACCCTTCTGGGCCTCCACGCAGACCCGCGCCCTCCTCGGGCACGTCGTCATGGAGGCCGCTCAATCAGTGCTGCGGCTCCACGGCGAGGACGGCTATCTGGCGAAGTGGGTCCAGCACCCGTTTCCCGTCGCCGCCCTGCAGGACCTCCGCCGACTCCACCTCCAGCACGACGGGTGTGAACGCGAGCACGATGTGGCGTTTCCGTAGCTTGGAGACGCCCCATGGCAGACACACGTCAGTGATCAGGTGAGGCAGCCGGGTGTGAACGCGAGCACGATGTGGCGTTTCCGTAGCTTGGAGACGCCCCATGGCAGACACACGTCAGTGATCAGGTGAGGCAGCCAGGGCGGCAGCGGCTCATGCAGCCGCTGCCGGACCCCGGCTTCGACCCGTGTTTCACAGGGCGATCAGGACGATCGTGAGGAGTACGGCGATCACGCCGAAGCCGGCTCCCATCACACAGCCCGGGTTGTTCGCCAGGTCGGAGAGCCGGGACGTGCGGGTGGGGGGTCTCGGCGGGGTGGAGGAGGGTTCCGGGGCCGTCGTGAGCGCTGGGACGGCGTGGGGCGGCTGAAGGGCGGAGGGGACTCGCTCGCCCCGGCTGAGCACGTCTCGCAGGATCTGTTGCCACAGGACGGGCGGCAGGTCGGGGGCCTCGCCGTTCGCCGGGGCGATGATGCTCTGGCGGAGCCAGTTGCCCCCGGTGGGGTGGCTGTCCCGGGTCATGCGGTGGAGCAGCTCGCGCAGATCGCGCAGATAGCGTTCGTCCCGGGCCAGCGGGGCGACGGCCCAGGTGAAGAGGTCGGCGGCCCGGGTGACCATGGCCGTCCGGGAGACGGGTTCCGGTCCCTGTCCGTACGGCGTGAAGTACAGGCCGTTGTGGAGCACCTCCGCGCACAGGTCGTGGCGCATCTCCGGTCGGCGCTCCTGGACGCGGTGGTCGTTCCCCAGCTCGTCGAGCAGGAGTTCCACGGACTCCACCGGCAGATCGGCGGAGCGCAGCTCGCCCAGGAGCAACTCGTCGGGCAGGGTCCGCAGGCGCGCCGCCAGGAGACTGCGTTGCATGTGGCTCCCGCGCCGATGGTCACGGAGGTCCTCGTGGAGCCCGTACGCCTCGTGGACGGGAGTCTGGACCGGCGTCTGGACAGGCATCCGGACCGGCGTCCGCAGGGGTCGCTCAGGGGCCGTGGGGGAAGAATCCGCGGGGGGAGAGCCCGCGGGCGCCGGGTCCGCATACGCGTTCGAATGCGGGTCTCCATACGGGTCCGGATACGGGTCCGAGTACGAGTCCGGGTGCGGGTCGAGGTACGGGTCGGGGTACGCGTACGGCTTCGGGGGCCTCGGCGCGGGTGTCGTCTCGGCCCGCTCCTGGTCCTCGTCCCCCTCCCCGACCGGGCCCGGCTCCGCAGAGCGGGGCGCGGGCGCGTCGGTACGCGTGCCGGTTCGGCGGTCGGTGCTGAGGATCTCGTTCAGCAGGACGCGCCGCCGCGTCCACTCCAGCTCCGCGCCGCCGGCCAGCTCCTCGACCAGCTGGGGCACCCCGGGGGCGGCGTCGGGGTGCGCGAGAAGGTGGTCGAGGAGGTGGTCCACCAGTCGGGCCGCCGCCTTGTGCTCGAACTGGGGGGTGACCCGACGGCCCATGACCCGGGCCAGCGGACCGGCCCCGCCCGCGTCCGGCTCCCAGCGCGGGACGCACGTCAGACGCAGCTGATGGGTGTCCACCGTGTCGTGGGTGGCGAACGTCCACTCCTGCCCCAGCCAGGGCCCGAAGAGCAGGAACAGCCCCAGATACGCCACCGGCACGGCCTCCTGGTCCGGCCAGCCGGGCTGCCCCTTCTCCTCCGCGAGCAGCGACACCCGCTGCGCCGGATCGCGCAGCCACTCCGCGGCGACCAGGATCAGCGCGCGCTTGACCGCCGGCAGCAGCTCCAGCATCGTCGGGAGCCGCTTGCGCGCCAGCGCGTCGAGCTGCGCGCACTCGATCACGCGCTGGCGTCCGGAGGCCTTCTCGGCGGACTCCCGGCTGCCCCAGCCGCCGTAGGAGAGGCCGAGGCACTGGCGGGTCTTCAGGGTTCCGGGGTCACCGATCAGGACATGGCTGATCGTGCTGGACCGGCCGCCACGGTCGGTGGTGGGCCAGCGCTGGACGAGCATGACGTCGCCGTCGCGGGACAGGGTGCGTACGACGCTCTGCCGCGAGGCGGCCGTACCGGACACCCACAGCAGCGGTCCCAGTTCCCGCCCCAGTTCCTCGGCGCGCCCGGCCGAGCAGGAATGGGCGACGGCCTTCATGCCGGTGCCCTGGCGGCCCTGGTTGCCGTCCCACCGGAAGACGACCTGGTGCACCGAGCCTCCGGTGCCGCCATCGCCCGGCCCGTGCGCGCCGGCCTGTTCCCCGTGGGCGGCCGGACTCCTCCGATCCCCGAAGTCACTCACTTCGTCTCCCTCACAGTCCCCACCGCTTCCCCGGTTCGTCCGGCCCTCCCTGACGGCACCGCCTCGAACGCGGGCGCCTCTCCCACGGCGAACGCCTCGGCGCCGCCCGGCACTTCGACCATCCCGTGCAGCGCCAGCAGCGCGAGCAGCGGCTCCAGCACCCGCCGGGGCCCCGCCCCCGCCGGGTAACGGCCCTGGTCCTCCTGGCCGCCGGTGGCCGACGCGACATGCAGGGTGCACCGGCGGATCGCGTCGAAGGGACGCAGCCAGGCCGGCCCGGCGTGCTGTCGCAGCAGCCCGTACACGTCCCGGCTCTCCTCACGCATCCGTTCGGGGTCCAGGGAGGTGGCCGGTGCCTGGCCGAGCCACCGGTCGACGGGCGGCTGGAACCGCAGGAGGTCCGCCTTGCCGAGCACCATCGCGGCGGCCACGTCCAGATACGGTCCGTTCTTCGGCAGCCGGTCGAGGACGGTGCCGAAGGCGAGGTCGCCGTCCCGGTTCACCTCGACACCCCAGCGTTCCCTGGCGTGGTCCAGATGCGGCAGCGGAAGGGCCAGCGCCGGGTCGACGACGAAGATCAGGGCGTCGATCCCGAGCAGGAAGCGCAGCGCGGCGTCGGTCCGTACGAGGTCCTCGCCGCCGAGGTCGAAGAAGGCGACCGGACGTACCTGCCCGTGGGCGTCGGTGATCAGGAGGGACTCCACGAAGCGGGCGAAGCCGTCCAGGCCGAGGGCGCCGGTGTGGTCGAGAACCTTGCCGTTGCGCAGCGGCTGCACCCGTTCCCGTACGAACCGGGCGTGCTGCTCCGGGTTGACGGACTGCCACTTCAGACCGAACGGCTCCAGGCCGCCGTCGGTGATCTCCGCGATCATCTGGGTCAGCAGATGGCTCTTGCCGGTGGACGACTGGCCGACCATCGCGACGGTCAGCGGGCGGCCGTAGGTGAGGTAGGGCACCGGGATGAAGTGCTCGGGGAAGTCCCGGTCCGCGGTGCACTTCTGGACGGCACCGCGCATGACGTCCTGGCGGCGCAGGGCGTTGCCGATCGTCGAGACGTCCAGCGGCTTGTACTGCATCCTGCTGTCGGTGACGAAGAGTGAGGCGAGATCGAGCTGGATGTGCTCCAGGCAGTACGGGCACAGCACCTGGCCGTCGCTGCTGCGCCCGGCCGGTGTCCTGGACTCCTGGTGGGTGACGGGTGCCTGCTGCTTGAGGCGCAGCGCCTGCTCGAACGCCTCCCGGTGCGCGCGGGTCTCGTCGGCGGGCACGGTGAGCGTGACACGCCGGGCGGCCCCCGGTGCCAGCAGGTCGAGCAGTTCGGCGGGGGTCGGCCGGTCGGCGGCCAGCGGGGCGAAGGCGCCCCGCAACGTCTCGGCGAGCACCCGGTGTTCGCCGAGGTCGGTGGGTGCCCGGTCACCGGGGCCGGGCCTGCCCGTCACCAGCTGGTAGAGCACCTGGGCGGCGCTCCACACCGCGTCCCGGGAGTCGACGAGCCCCTCACCCCGGCGCTGTTCGGGCGAGCAGTACGGCGCCCGGCCCCACCGGCTCCTCGGCCGTCCGGTGCGGGCCGCCCCCTCCAGTCCCCAGAGCTGGACCGAGGCGCCGTCCCAGAGCACGGTGGCGGGCGAGATGCCCCGCAGCACCAGCTCCTGGCTGTCGAGCAGGCACAGAGCGAGCATCAGGTCGCGGGTGAGGACCCGTTGGTCGGTCGCGGACATCACGTGGGTACGTGCGATGGCGGTGCCGCGCGGCGCGGCGTACAGCAGGAACGGCTCGGCCGCGTCCAGTTCGTAGCCGACGATCCTCGGGAAGAGCGCCGTGTACTCCGTGTCGTCGAGCGCCCGGTGCAGCTGCAGGGCGGTGCCCGCCTCCGCGTCGAGCAGGGCGCGCGCGGCCGGGTTCGCCGCGTCGGCGGCGTTCAGGCGGACCTGGACGCACTGCTGCCCCTCGTCGTCGAGCAGTCCGTTGCGGATCAGCTGGGGCAGCAGCGGATCGCGGCGGGACTCGGGGCCGAAGCGGACGGGGGCGACCCGGCGCCGGCCCGAGGGGACGGTGAACGCGAGCGTCTTCCAGCGCGGACCGTCCGGCTCCGTCAGCTGGGGGTGCGAGGTGCTGGTCACCAGCGGTTGCCGTCCTCTCGGTCGTACGGGTGCGCCGGGCCGGGATGCGGGGTGCGGGTCACCAGCTGTCGCCGTCCTCGTGGTCGTACGCGTCTTCGCGGTCGTACGCGTCCTCGCGGTCGTAGGGGTCGAGCCCGTCGGCCGGGTGCGCCGGGCCGGGATGCGGGGTGCGGGTCACCAGCTGTCGCCGTCCTCGTGGTCGTACGCGTCTTCGTGGTCGTACGCGTCCTCGCGGTCGTAGGGGTCGAGCCCGTCGGCTCGGTCGTACGGGTGCGCCGGGCCGGGATGCGGGGTGCGGGTCACCAGCTGTCGCCGTCCTCGTGGTCGTACGCGTCCTCGCGGTCGTACGCGTCCTCGCGGTCGTACGCGTCCTCGCGGTCGTAGGGGTCGAGCCCGTCGGCCGGGGAGTTCTGGCGGGAGCGGACGGTGTCCACCACGCCCATCCGCAGCGGGGTGAGCCGGACAAGGCCGGCGTAGCGTCCCGACGAGGTCCACAGCGTGTGCTCCGGCGGTACGCAGCCGGTGGTCCGCCAGGTCTTCTCGACCTCGTCGCGCACGGCCTCCGGCGCGAACCTGATCCACACCGCGGCCGCCGGGTCCCGGCTGAGCAGCGTTCCCTGTTCGGGTGAGGAGAGTTGGACCACGGCCTGCCGGTCCGCCTCCGTGCCGACCAGGTCGGCCACCCGGCGCGGGTCGGTGCCCAGCAGGTTCGCCGAGCCGGCCCGGGTGCGGTGGTCGGCGGCGAACGGGGGCGGCGCCAGTACGCCGTTGTGCTGGAGGTGGCGGCGGGCCGTCGAGAGCAGGTCGCGGACCCGTTCCTCGGTGCGCCGGACGGCGAGGGCGCCGGCCTGGCCGCGCTCGACGGCACCCCAGTAGGGCTCCATCGCCACCATGGCGGCGTCCGTCAGGTCACCGGCCAGGGCCGCGACGAGCTCCGGCCCGCCCTCCCCGTTCTCGCGGTCCAGCCAGCGCGGAACCCCCGCTGTGCGGTCCGCCCACGGGTCGGCGGGCCCTGCGGACTCCGCGAACTCACCCCGCGCGCCGGGCTCGCTCCAGGAAGCCCCCTCCTGCCAGGCGTACGCGCTCGCCCAGTCGCTGTCCCCGTCGTCGGACACCGTGAACGTGTCTGTCTCCAGGACCGAGGCGCTGGTCAGCCAGTCGTCCGCGTCGAGCGGCTCGGAGGCGGACGCGCCGGTGACCGTGGGCCGCTCGGGCTCGGGCACCGCCTCGGCGGCCGCGGCGGGGGCCGTCGCCCGCAGCATGCCGGCGACGGACCGGGCGGCGTCGGCGCAGTGCAGGCGCTCCTCGACGGCCCAGTGTTCGCGGACCGCCTCGGCCAGCAGCGCGTCGAGCCCGTCCAGGGCCTTGCGCAGCACGGTGATGGCGTGGAAGGCCGCCCAGGAGTCGATCGCGGCGCGCCACAGCCGGCGTGCCGTCTCCACCGCGACACCGAGGCCCGCCAGGAGACCGACGGCGCTCAGCCAGAGCGGGGGCTCGACCGCGTACGCGATCGCCACACCGGCCGCGGCGCCGCCGAGTGCCGCGGCCCGGGGTCCCCAGCCCCAGCGGCCGGGGCGTCCCGCGCCCCGCAGCCTGGACGCGCCGAGCGGCGCCACCGCGACGAACACCAGCGGGACGACGATCGCCAGCGCCGCCAGGGGCCCCCGCCACAGAGCACCGAAAAGCCCCGCCGCGGCCGCCGCGGACAGGGCGCCGCGCCCTGTGGCCACGGGGCCGTTGCCCACGGCGGGCCGCCGGGACACCGCTTCGGTGGAGTGGTCGGCGAGTTTGCGCACCAGTGCCGAACCCGGTACGGGCTCCACCCGCCCGGCCAGCCCGGTGAAGCGCTGGGCCACGGACCGCAGGGCGAGCCCCTGTCCCAGCAGCTTTCCGGCGAACTCCCGCAGTCCCTCGCCGATCCGCTCCCCCATCCCCTCGGCCGAGGGCACCCGCAGACCGAGGGCCCCGAGCCGGGCCGCCGTCTCGGCGGCGGACGGCGCCGTACCGGAGCCGCCGCCGCGCAGGGCCGTGCCGACGAGGTCCCGGTACTCGTCGAGCGCCTGGTGCGCCTGGTCGAGGTCCGCCTCGAACGCCTGCCTGCGGGAGGCCCACAACAGCCCGGGCAGGGACCGCAGTCCGGCCAGCGCGTCCTCGGCGTAGTCGAGGGCCTGCGCGCAGGCGGCGTACGTGCTGTCCGCCACGCCGCCCGGCTCCCGGTGCCGTTGGTCGCGGCCGCCCCGGCCCGCCACCAGACTCCGCAGCGGCTCCGGCAGATCGGCGCCGGAGGAGGCGGTCACCAGCAGGTCGGGGGCGAGCTCGCTGTCCTCGCCCGCGAACCTGAGGAGCGCGTCGCGCCACGCCCGGTCGCGCACCTCCAGCGGCAGGTCCTGCTCCAGCAGCCGCACGCCGGGCGCGGCGACGGCGTCGGGCAGCGCCCCGAGGCCGTCGAGGACCTTCAGATAGACGTCCGGGACCGACAGCACGTCCACCAGGACGGCGAGCGCCTCCGGGGCGTCGGGCTCGGGCTGTTCGAGCGCCGTGCGCGCGGAGCGCAGATCGCCCGCCCACAGCAGGGCGGTGCCCGAGGCCCGCAGCACCGCGGGCCGCACCAGGCGCCGGTCGGGCTGGAAGGCCTCGTCCTCACCCGCGTACGAACCGGGTGCGCTGCCCACCAGCAGGACCAGGATCCTGACCTCGCCCACGGCCCGGTAGGCGGTGAGCAGTTCGTACTGCCGCTGGTGGTCGGTCAGCCCGGCCGGGGTGTCGACCACCAGGAACAGCGGGTCGTCGGGTTCGGGCAGCCCGGCCCGGCCCAACTGCCGGGCGACACTGGCCCGCAGGGCCTTGGCGGTGTCGAGTTCCGCCGCGCCGCTGCGCAGGTCCAGCTGGATGACGGTACCGAGGTCTTCGGACGTCTTCACTCCGGGTCACCGTCCCAGGGGTTGCGGCGGGAGCGCTCGCGCTCGCCTTCGTCGCCGTACGGGCCGGGGTCACCGGGCTCGTCCCAGGGCACCGAGGGCCGGTCGGCGCCGCCGGAGCGCCCGTTGACACGGTCGCCCCGGTCACCGCGACCGGCCCGGTCGGCGCGGTCACCCCGATCGCCCCGTTCACCCCGTTCACCGCGTTCACCGCGTTCGGCGTCGTACCTGTCGTCGTACCCGTCGTCGTAGTCGTCCACGGACGCGCGGCGCGGACGTTCCTCCGTGCCGCTCGGGTACTTGTCGAAGGAGGCGCGCGGTGCGGTGCCCCAGTCGTCGTCATCGGGCACGGCACGCCGGGGTTCGGGGAACTCCTTGCGGACGCGCGGCGCGGGAGTTCCGCCGCGTACGTGCTCCAGCAGCGTGCGCAGGGTCGGCTGGACGGCACGCTGGTCCCCGAACTCGGTGTCCAGCGCGGCCGGCAGTGTCTTCGCCCAGAACTCCCACAGCGGGCGCACCCATCCCTCGACCCGCTCGCCGCCGCGCTCCCGGCGGTCGGCCAGCAGCTCCAGCTGACGCGGGGCGGTCTTCTCGACGAGTTCGACGAAGAGCGGATGCGGTTCGCTCGCACTCCTGGCGAGACCCAGCGGCTGAGTCCCCATCAGTTCGCGGCAGTAGTCCTCCACGGTCCGTTCGTCGTCGAGAACGGTCCAGCGTTCGTACGACCGCAGCAGCTCCGCCCAGCTCGACACCCCGCCGGGGAAGTCCCCGAGCCGCAGCCGGACGCCGGGCACATGGGCGCCCTTCTCGGGGAACAGCCGCAGCCTCAGCCGCTCCGGCGACGCCGCGTCGCCGTCCACCACGTCGACCTGGCCGTTCCACATGCAGCACAGCAGCCGGTGCAGGATGACGCGGCGGTCCTCCTCGCTGCTGACCATCCAGCTGTCCCGGTAGCCGAGCCGCTGCCGCCAGCGCAGTACGTCCTGGGCCTGCTCGGAGTCCTTCGCCCTGGCCCACTGGCGCAGCACCTTGCGGGCTTCGGGGACCTGGGTGAGGCTCATCTCGCTGCGGAAGAGGACCACGGTGACGGAGTCGCTCTCCACTCCGCGGTACTCCACGGAGTTCTTGGCGTCGGACGGCAGCCGCAGCGCCTTGCCGAGGTACTCCTGCACCTCCTCCACGGCCTGCACGCGCGGGTGGGTGACGAGGACCCGCAGCGGTCCGGTGCCCTCCGGGGTGAAGCCCACCGGCAGCAGCCCGGTCAGCTTGCGGCCGAACAGGTCGAGCGCCTCCTTGCTGACCTGGTCGGCGGCGTCCGCGTCGCCCGCCGCGGCGGCCAGCAGGGTGCCCATGGCCGGCAGCAGCGGGCGTTCCTCCAGGTGTTCGCCGCTCTCCGCGAACAGCCGGGTGATACGGCCCTCCAGTTGTGCCTTGACGACCGCGACCGCGTTGTCCGGATTGCGGCGGCTGAGGGTGTGGACCTCGCGCCAGGTGTCCCCGTCGATCATCCTGAGCAGGAGCGCGGCCTCGTCGTCGTTCTCGCGCATTCCCTCCCGGCGGATCAGCCGGGTGACGACGTCCTCGTAGAAGTGGTTGAGGGTGCGCTGCGGCGGCAGCAGATACGAGATCCCGGTGCGGTCCTCGTACAGTTCGAGGCCCTTCTGCGCGGAGACCTTGCGTTCCTGGTCGGAGTGTTTGCGGAAGGCGTTGACCAGGCGTCCGAGGTCGGCCCCGGCGGTGGCCGCCGGGGGCTGCCACTGCTGCTGCTGTTCCCGCCAGGCCTCGTGCCACACGGTCCGGCTTCGCCACTGGTACCAGAGGTCCTGCTCCTGGAGCGCCGCCTGCACGTCGTCGTCGCCCCAGCGGGCCGGTGACATACCGGCCAGCCGGCCCTTGATCCTGGGGGTCTTGGGCGGCTGGTCGGTCACGCCCGGCGGGCGCTGCGGGGCGCGCGAGCGGCTGTCGAGCATGCCGAGGAAGCCGAGCCGGGCGATCGGTTCGTCGCTGCCCGGGACGCCTCTGACGATGCGTTCGGCGAGGAAGGGGTCCACGCTCTGGAGGAGTTTGTCGATGGCGGGGCGCGGGGCGAAACGGTCGGCCATCGAGGCGGCCTGCCGGTCCGCGAAGGACTGGAGGTCGGACAGCAGCCGCTGCATGTCCGTGAGGCGTTCACCGAGCGCCTGCTCGATGGCCTTGCCACCGCGTGGCAGCGGATCGGGCTCCGGGAGGTCCAACTGCTTGCGCTCCCACAGCTCTTCGAGGTGGGAGTCGGCGAACAACTGCCGGATCAGCGGCACCGCGTTGTCGCGCAGCGCGGTACGGGGCCGCTCCACCAGGTCGGTGACCGCCTCCCGCAGCAGCCGGCCCGCCACCAGGTCGGCCAGTTGGTCCATGGGGGCGGTCATGGAGGCCACCAGGCTGGTGGAGACGCCCTGCCGGCCGATCCCGGTCGGGGAGACGGCGCTGCGGTGCACGCCCCGGTTGATGAAGCTCGCGGCGAAGGTCTGGAAGTCGTCGTCGGTGGCCGTCGCCCGGCCCCGGGGGCGGCTGTCGCCCAGTTCGGTGCCGATCAGCGACATCACCAGGGAGACGATGGAGCGGCGCAGGTCGTCCTGGCGGATGCCGGCGGTCGGGCTGAACAGGAAGGCCGTGGGCAGGATGCCGGTACGCAGCCGGATCGGTGTCGTGCCCGGGTAGCGGATGCCGAGCCCGGAGTCGAGGTCGAGGTCACCGATCTCCGTTCCCTCGCTCGGCGCGTTCTGCGCGTCGACCAGCCGGAACAGGTCGACCAGCGCGCGGGCCGCGTTGAGCTCCGCCTCCCGTCCGCCGCCGCCCGCCGAGGAGAACGAGGACGGCATCACGACCAGCGGGTAGATCTTCACGCCGTCGAAGCGGCGCAGCTGGAAGGCGTGGTTGATCAGGTGCAGATAGTCGAGGAAGATCCCGGCGCCGGTGCCGCCGGCCACCGAGAAGGCGACGAACACGTCGCAGCCGTTGACCTTGCCGCCGCCGAGCTCGGCCAGTTCACCGGCCGACTTGGCGATCGCGTCGATCGCCTGGAGCAGCGGTTCGAGGACGGGGGCGAGGCTGTGCCGGAGCGTGGCGAAGAGGGCGGCACGTCCGACGGTGGGCAGTTGGCCCGCGCCGTTGTGCAGTGGGGTGACCTTCGGTTCGTCGATGCGCGGCGGCAGCCAGTCGGCGACCTCGTCGCGCAGGCTCGCCCGGAGCATCTTGGTCAGTTCGGGTGACGCGTCGAAGTTCGGCAGCAGGTTGTGGGTGGCCCGGGAGGTACGGGCGTACGCGGCCCGCAGCGAGGGGTCCACGTTGAACTGGGGCAGCCGCTGGAGGTCGGACTCGCTGTAGTCCGCGTAGACGAACTGGAGGCAGTCGGGCAGCTGGTAGGGGGCGTGTCCGCTGAGGTGGCTGAGCGCGACGCCGTCCGGCCCGCACAGCTCGGCGCGCAGTTTGCGTTCGAGTTCGGCGCCGACCAGACCACCGGTGCCGCCCAGGCCGACGAAGAGCATCGGCTGGAAGATCTTCATGGGTTTCCTCCCCGCTTACGGCCGTCGCGGCGGCCGGTGCGTGCTCGGTACGTCCGTGGAGTGCGCGCGGCACGGCCGCGCTGCGGTGCGTGGGGGCGGCCCGGTGGCGCCTCGGGCCCGCCCCCTGGCGTCACAGGTACGACCCGTACGAGCTCCCGCTCTCGCCGGTACCGGTCGCGGAGGTGGTGGAGCCCGCGGTCGTCCGCGCGGAGGGCCGCGGTCGGCGGACCTTCGAGGCGCGGGTGTCCTCGCCCAGGGCCAGGCTCAGCGTGTCGGTCAGCTGGACCTGGCCGCGGGCGGGCAGCGGGGTCCGGCCGCCGCCGCGCTTGCGCAGGACCGCTCCGCCCTCGGGGCTGCGCTGGACGGCGTACGGGCCGTGGGCGCGCCGCTCGATGCGCGGGCTGCGGTGGGGTTCGGCGACGGCGAACTCGTACCACTGCTTGTGTCCGTGTCCGGCGAGGTGCTCGCCGAGGACGTCGCCCTCCGCGGAGACCAGCCGCAGCACCAGGCCGAACGGGTCCCTGCGGGTGCGGCGCTGGCGCAGCCAGGCGAGTACCGCCGCGGTGACCAGCGCGATCAGTGCGGCAGTGGACACGAACGCCCACCAGTACTTCGCCCAGATGCCCGGCTCGGGTGTCACCCGCACCGAGAGCGGGGTGCGCACGAGCGTCCGGTCGTGGTCGGTGGTGTCGGCGACCGTGACGGTGCCGCCGAGTCGTAGTCCGCCGTCGCCGAGGCGGTCGCCGAAGACGTCGCGGGGGGCGACTTCGACCGTGATCTTCCGGGTGCCGGACTCGCCGGGCTTCACCTGGATCTCGGCCGGGGTGACCGTGAGCAGCCCGGATTTGAGGTCGGTGACGGACAGCCGCAGGGTGTGTGCGGTGTCGCTGGCGTTGTGGACGGCCAGCGTGCCGGTGACGGTGGAGCCGGGGTGGGTGTTCGCGGTGGGCAGTTCGAGCGCGGTGGTGACCGGGAGTGCGCCGGGCGCGATCTGGCCGCCCTCGCTGCGGGTGTCGGCGCTCAGCCCCGAGGCCGTCAGTGTGCCGCTCACCTTCAGTGCCCCGTCGGCGCTCTTGGGGATCTCGACGGAACCGGTGAAGGAGCCGTCGCTCGCCTTGGAGTCGGGCCCCTGGCCGTCGTCGGTGAGGCGCAGCGCCAGCGGGTCGAACCCGTCGCCGGTCAGTTCGCTGCGGACGCGCAGCCCCTCGTAGTCGCGCGCGTCCTTGATCTCGTAGCCCTCGCGGGTCTGCAGGCGCATGGTCACCGTGACCTTGTCGCCGGCCTGCGGGGACGGCGGGTCCATGGTGATCGCGCCGCGCAACTCGCCCTGCCACAGCACACTGACGGCGACGGGCAGGGAACGGTGGCCTTCCGGGGCCTCGGCCTTCACGCGCCAGGTGCCGGGCACCGGGTCGACGATCTTCAGCGCCTCGACCGTGCCGCTGCCGCCCGCCAGCTCGAAACTCGACTTGCGGTACGTCCCCGTGGTGGGGACCTGGTGGCCGTTGGGGTCGAGGTAGGTGATCTTCACCTGGGGGTCGCCCTTGTCGACGACGATGCTGCCCACGGTCGCCAGCGGGGAGATGCCGATCTCCAGGGTGGCGGGCGGCCGCTTGCTGGGGCCCTGTTCGTGGCGCAGGCAGTGGGCGGCGGCGAAGATCTTCTCCAGCATGGGGCCGACGTCCTCGGCCCCGGAGACCTTGCCCGCGCTCGGGCGGGCGGAGGGCAGTTCGACGCAGCCCTTCTGGTATCCACCGGCGGCGATCCGGTCGAGCTGCGCCTTGTCCGGGTCGGATCCGAAGCCGAGCGGCCAGATCTGTACGTGCTGGGTGGCGGCGTTCTCGAGCTCCTGCGTCAGCTGCCGTTCGCCCTCGTCCTTGCGGTGCGCGGGGTCGCCGTACTTGGGGCTGTCCTGGACGTCCAGCTTTCCGTCGGTGAGCAGGAACAGCACGCGGGGCTGCGAAGCGTCGGTGCCGGTGGTGAGGTCGTGGACTCCCTGGCGTATCGCGCTCGGGAAGTCGGTGCCGGTGCCCTCGTTCTTCGTGCGGCTGCGCAGCTTGCCGACACAGGTGCCGATCGTCTCGCGGCCCGCCGCGTCCAGCGTGGTGCGCGGACAGACCGGGTCCACCGCTCGCTGTGCGGCGGACTCGGCGGCGGCGAACCCGAAGACGGTGGCGTGGGAGGACGAGGAGACGTCGCCGAGCGCGATGCGTGCGGCGGCGGCCTTCTCGGCCTTCATGTCCTCGGGCGCGAGGCTGGCGGACTCGTCCACGGCGATGGAGTAGTTGACCGCCGGGAAGGCGGGTTCGGAATCCGCCGCCGGCACCGGATCATGACCGACGGGTGCCAGCAGGGACACGAGCACCGCCATGCCGCCGAGCGCGCCGACCGCGGCGCGGCGCACCCGTCCCTTTCCTGTCCGCCCTCTTGCCCTGACTCTTCCCACGGCCGTCCCCCTGCTTTCTTGGTTCGTCTCTGTGTCGGTACGTGCTGTGCCGCGTGTCAGCGGGCGGTCAGGCTCCAGGCCAGGGCCAGCGCCGTCGAAGGGGCGAGCGAGCCCACTCCCCAGCGGATGGCCCGGTACTTGGCGGACAGGATCGAGCTGACGTCCACGGCCTGGACGAGCAGCCATCCGGCGGGATCGCGTCCGGCGTCGGTGACGTCGGCGGACAGCCCCGCGAGGTCGCGGGGGGCCAGCAGGTCGCCGAAGTACGTCACCCCGTCCCGGCCGCGGACCGTGCGGGTGCGCGGCATGAGCGCCCCGACCAGCGCGGTCACCGCGACCGCCCAGAGCACGCTCGCGAGGATCAGTGTCACGTCGGCGAGCCCGCGCCAGTCGGGCGGGCCGTGCCGCCCGATCAGGAAAGCGGGCAGCGCCAGCGTTCCGGAGAGCAGTACGGCCGCCTTCGCGTCGGCGCGGCCGAGGTCCTCCCTGACCGTGCTCAGCAGTCGTTCGGCGATGCGCTCCCCCCGGTCGGACCCGTGCGGACCCCCGTCCGGCACGGGCCCGACCGGGTCGCAGGAGGTGCGCGCCGGGCCGTCGCCGGTCACCGGTCCTCCTCCGCCCAGGACCATCCGTCGTCCCGGGAGCGTGTGCGGCGGCGCGGCGGTTCGGGTTCGGCGTCCTGGGGGTCGCCTGGGTAGGGCTCTCTCACGCGTGGCCCCCGGTCCGCCCTGGAGGCCGGTTCGTCCGCCACCCAGTCCGGGGTGAACGGCTCGTCGGCGGCCGGAGCCAGCTGCGGGGTCTCGCGGCGGGCGGGCAGCGAGCCGATGGGCCCCTGGAGGGGGTGGCGGCCCTGGTTGAGGAGGTTCAGGGCCTGTGTCTCCATGTCGTTGGACTGGATCTGGCCGCTGGCGACCATGGCGAAGAGCCGGTCGACGCGTTCCTTCTCGTCCTGCCGCCCTTCCTGACGGATCTTCTCCAGGAAGTCCTTGGCCGCCTCGGGCTCGGCCGCCAGCATGTAGCTGAGCTGTTCCAGCTCGCCGCCCTGCAGCATCTTGCGGAACGCGGCCTGATGCACCCGGGTCACCTCGGCCGAGGCGTGCGCGTCCCGGATGCCGTCCATGTGCTCGATCGTCCGGTCGTCCACCCGCAGGCGGACGTACAGCCGCACCCGCAGGCCGAGTTCGGTGCCCAGCTCCGCCCAGCGTCCGCCGGCACACTCCAGGGTGATGGCGCGGTCGGCCTGCTCGGCCTGGGTCACCCGGTAGGCCGAGGACACCTCGCGCAGCCGCTCCAGCACCGGGGCGGTGAGCCGCTGGGCGACGTCGGTGACGACCTCGGTGGCGGCCAGATGGGGATCGGTCACCGTCCAGTGGATGTCCACCTCGGCCTTGAAGAAGGTGGTGCCGCCGGCGGCCGGCAGCTCCATCTGAAGCGTCGTCACATAGGTGCCGAGCGCGACCTCGCAGACGGTGTACGGCCGGGCCAGCGCCCGCTTGTCGACGTGCCGGACACCGGAGACGGTGACCACGCTGTAGCCGCCGTTGCGGTAGAACAGCACCGAGGCCTTCTGGGCGCTCACCTGCGGGAACCCGCCCGTCGGCGCGTACTCCCGCAGGAAGGGACCCGCGGGCCCCGCGGCCGCCTTCCGCGCCCTCAGCCGCTCCCTCGCCTTCGCCCTCGCGTCCTGGTCCTCAGCCATGGCTGTCCTCCTCGCCCGTCCTCTCCTTCGGCGGGACGGCGAGCCACCACAGGGAGCGCGCCTGCGCGTCGGGGAGCGGATTCTCCGGATCGTTCATCATTCGGCGCAGCAGCCAGTCCAGCCGCCGCCGGTCGTTCTGCTCGGTCGCCAGCGCGGGCAGCAGCGCCGCCAGCCCCGGCCGGGTCCCTTCGGCGCCGTCCCTGCGCACCGCCGAACGCAGCAGGGACTCCAGCGCGTCCAGGGCCACGTCCTTCGAGCGCGCCGTGTTCAGCGCGGTCCACATCAAGTCGGCCATGGGGAGCACGAGTTCGGGGCGGGTGACGGCGAGGGCGAGCGGCAGCGGCCAGTCGGCGCGGTCGGCCAACGGGGAGTCGGGCTCGTCGGACAGCACCTCGTCCACCGAGGTCAGGGCGAGCCGCACGGAGGTGACCAGACCGAGGTCCTGGTACGCCTCGCGCTTGTGGTGGGTCCACTCGGCCATCCGCCGCAGCACCTTGGCACCGTCCGGGAGCGCCAGCAGCCGTACGGCGTTGAACGAGGCGACCGCCAGCTGCTCCCCGTCGTCGCGGGCCCCGATCCGGGCCAGGGCGTCCAGGGCGTCTTCCGTCGTGTCCGCGGCGTTCCCGTAGCCCAGAGCCATCGCCGCGGTCCAGCGCAGCGACTTCGTCCCGTACCTGCTCCAGTCGTCGACCAGTTTGCGCACCGCCTTGCGGTGCGATGCGTGACCGGCCGCCTGGTCCAGCGTGGTGGCCGCGAAGATCCTGCGGCGGGGCGTGGCCGCCTCGGCGAGCGGCCGGATCAGTTCCGCGTATCCGTGGTCGAAGTCCCGTGCGCACAGCTCCCCGGCGGCCACCGCGGCGCGCATCCACACCTGGGGGCGGGGATCGTCCGCGAGCAGCCGCAGCCAGCGCACGATCGGTGCCCGGACGGGGAAGTGCCGGTCCCAGATCTCCGTCAGCACCGCCGAAGGCAGGGCCGACCCCCGGTACCAGATCAGCCGGGCCGGAACCTCGGTCCCGGCCACCTCGAGCCGGCCGTCGGTCAGCTCGGCGCGCGAGAGGGCGAGATCGGCTTCCGGGTCGTCGCAGAACAGCGGGCGGGCCGGGGTGTGGTCCGGATCGCACTGTACGGACAGTTCCCAGGTCAGCAGATGGGCGGCGGCGGCCACGGCGCTGTGCGAGGCGCCGCCCAGTACGGCGAGCGCGATACGGAACGCCACCGGGTGGAACAGGGCCGCCGTACCCGGCCGTCCCGCGCCGCCCTCCGGCTCGGCGGGCGGCGCCGTCAGCGCCCGGTCCACCCCGGCGAACCACTCCTGGGCCTGGTCGGCGGCGAGGCTGCGGCATCCGGCCAGCAGCTCGTCCCGGGAGACCTCCCCCAGCTGGTGTGCGGCCAGCAGCGAGGCGAGCAACTCGGCCTCGGCGGGGCGCAGATCCTCCAGCCCGACCGCGTCCTTGACGTCCTGGCGGACCGCCAGTTCCTCCGCCCCTGCGAGCAGGTCCTCCAGCCGGACACCGGCGTCCGGGGCGGCGGCGACATGCTCCTCCAGCCGCTCCCGTAACCGGGTGGTGAGCAGTTCCTGAGTGGGCGCGGGAGGGCAGAGCTTGCCGTACCGCCCGGCCAGCAGCGGGTTGGCCGCCGACCCGACCGTGACGACGACCACCGCGTACGAATCGCACCGGGCCAGGACCGCGGCGAGCCCGTCGAGGTCCATCTCGTCCGGTGGCAGCGCAACGGGCCCGGTGAGGGAGAGCTCCAGCAGGTACCCGGTGCCGCGCCGCGCCTCCTCGCCCTCGCCGGCCAGGGAACCCGCCAGCTTCCTCACCCCACCGTCCGGGTCGACCCGGCGCACCCGGGATCCGGCCCCGGGCTCCGTGCCCGTGGCGTCCGCCGCGGGGCCGGTGACCTCGTCGAGGAGCGAGAGTGCGGTGCTGGTGCGTCCGGTGCCGGGGGCGGCGACGAGCACCAGCAGCCGACGGGTGCCGAGGGCCTTGCGCAGCTGTACGTATCCCCGCGGTTCCACATGGACGCGGCGGAGCCTGCGCAGTTCCTC
Source organism: Streptomyces sp. NPDC007095 (assembly GCF_040634475.1). Classification (NCBI taxonomy): domain Bacteria; kingdom Bacillati; phylum Actinomycetota; class Actinomycetes; order Kitasatosporales; family Streptomycetaceae; genus Streptomyces; species Streptomyces sp. NPDC007095. The sequence continues at coordinate 20,506 of NZ_JBEYFS010000075.1, read as the reverse complement.
GTCGGGCACGGGTCCGCTGCGCATCCCCGCACCGGAGTGGCGGGCGTCCATCCGCAGGTGGATGTCGCCGATGTGGGCGCTCTGGAAGAACGAGCGGTCGAAGCTGTTCAGGTCCCGGCCGGTGTCGAACAGCATCCGGGTGGCCCGGCGGGCCCGTGAGGCGGCGGCGAGGTCGGTGGTCCCGTCCTCGCCCTGCTCCTCGGCGAGGGGGTCGCGGGTGTGCTCCTTGAACCGCCCCGCGGCGCGTTCGCGTTCCTCCTCCTGCTTCTTCTCCTGGTCCTTCTTGACGTCGCCCTCTTCCGGGGCGTCGTTCCCGGCGGCACCCTCGTCGCCGCCGGCCTTGCCCTCGTCGGCACGGGGCGGGTCGTTCCTGGCCTTCCCGTCGGCCTCGGGCGAACGGGCGTCGGCCCCCTTCTGGGGTGCGGGCTCGGCGGCGCCGCCCGCCTGCTGATCGTCGGTCACCGCGATCAGCCCTTCCGTCGGCCGGCGTCGCCGGTGATCCGCCCGATGTGCACGGGCTGCTGGTAGACGTTGTCGCTGTGCTGCGACATGTCGCCGTGGACGGTGTACCGGGCACCGGAGCCGTCGGCCCGGTCCTCGCCGTGGGCGCCATGGGGGGCATCGACGTCACGGACGTCATCGCCACCACGGGCGTCATTGACATCACGGGCGTCATCGGCGCGGTCGGCGTCTGGTGCTGGCGGTGCGGCGGCGGGGATCTCGGGAGCGGGTCGGCCGGGAAGGTGGAACCAGGCGGTGACCTCGCCCTCCTTGAGCTCCAGGCGGGCGGAGGAGTAGTGCGCGGGCTCGATGAACTTGCCGCCGCTGCTGACCACGTCCTCGTAGAGCGACTGGGAGGTCACCAGCACGAGGTCGGCCCGCTCGGCGTCCAGCAGCCGCCGGGCGAGGGGCGAGTCGGCCAGCCGGCACGCGAGGTCGACCGCGCGCCCGCTGATGCCCCGGCCGTCGTGCCGGACAGGCCCGACGTGCATGCCCACCCGAAGCCCGAGGGGGACGCGCAGGCCGCGGTTCTCGTCCCGCAGGTTCTCGTGCACCTCGACCATCCACAGGCCGAGCAGCCGGGTGACCGCGATCCGGCCGGCCACCGACAGCAGCACACCGTCGCCGCGGTCCTCCATGTGTACGGCGTCCCGCGCCACCTTGGCGTGGGTGAAAGCCGCTTCCAGCACCCGGTAGATCCGCTCGCGCATGCGCTGTTTGTCGACGTCGTCGTACTCCCCGGAACGCCGGGCGTCGACGCTGATCACCAACTCGTAGCGTGCTTCGGTGAGATCCATCGCGTCGTGGTCCACCCCGTGCCCCCTTGTTCTCTCCGCTTGCCGTCCCCCTCAGCGTCGGGCCCGGGACGAAGGCCGTCTGTAGCCGTTTACACACGACGAGGCGTGGGTTACGACAAGGCGTGGGTCTACTCCTGATGACCGTCCGCGAGGAGGGCGAGCAGCTCGGGGTCGAGGATCTCCACCATCCGGTTGCCGGTGCGCACGACGTGCTGGGTGCGCAGCAGCTTCAGTGCCTTGGCGACGGCTTCCCGGGTGGCTCCGATGGTGGCGGCCAGTTCGTCCTGGGCCAGCTGGACGACGGTGCCCGTGTGCGTGACGCCCGGTACGGCCGGGTTGTAGGGGCCGGAGGGCTCGGCTCTCGAGAGTTCGGTGAGCCGGCTGGCCAGCCGCTGCAGCACGGTGAGCGAGGCGAGCGCGGACCGCTCCTGGTCGGCGCTGCGCAGCCGGAAGGTGAGCTGGCGGATCACCAGACCGCTGACGCGGGGGTGCAGGGCGAGGAAACGGCGGAACGCGTCCCCGGATATGACCTGGGTCTCGGTCGGACCCAGCGCGCGCACGGTGGCGCTGCGGGGATGCGGGTCCAGGGCGGCCATCTCGCCGAGCAGTTCACCGGGACCCCGCAGTCCGAGTATCAGCCGGGTGGCACCCCGGTCCGTCACCACGGAAACGGTTACCCAGCCCTGAATGATGATCAGGACATGACTTGACCGGTCACCTTCCGTCAGAAGATGGGCATCGGCCGCGTAGTGCTTCCGGCTGCCGAGAGCCATCACGCTCTCGCGCTCCTGAGCGGTCAGAGCGCGCGCGAAAGCCAGCTCATTGCCGAGCAGTCCCATGGCCACGCCCCCCGCCGCAATCATGCCGCCTGACTTTTCAGAGGCGTTGATGGTGGCAGAGCGAAGCATTGAGGCGAGTGAATTACGCCAGATCGGCAGTACTGGCCGGTAAGTGACGAAGTGCCAGGTGGGTCACCCCGGGGGACCGTCCCCCGTGACGCCCCCGACCACCAGTGACGGCGGCCGAACCGTCCGCCCCGACTCCCGCCCCGCCGACGACCTTGAGGTCAGGACCGGCGCTCGAACGGCCGGCCCCGTCGATGAGGGGCCCGGCCAGGGCGGCGGACTTGGCGAAAAATCAGGTTTCCGCCGCCGGAGGGGTGCTGACGAGGTGGTGACGGGGTGAGGGCACGGTGTCTGCTTCTTCGCGCGTCACACCGGCTCTTCACGCGTCACACCGGTCGGCCGGATGCTCAGCCGACGGCCTGGCAACTGGCCTTGTTGAGGGTGAAGTTGCGCGCGGGCGAGTTGGAGCCGGTCCAGGAACCGAGGAAGCCGAAGGTGAAGGTGCCGTTCGCGGCGACGGTCCTGTTGTAGTCGGCGGCGGTGGCCGTGACGTGGGAGTCGTTCTGGATGAAGGTGCCGTCCCACATCTGGCCCACGCGCTGGCCGTCCTTGAAGGTCCAGCCGAGGCTCCAGGTGGCGAGGGCCTTGGTGGAGGTGACAGTGACGGCGGCCTGGAAGCCGTCCGGCCACTCGCTGACGATCTCGTACTTCACCCGGCAGTCGGGCGAGGCGCTCTTCGTGGAGCCCTTCGCCCCGCCCTGCCTCCCGGCGGGCGACGAGGACTCGCCCTGGGCCTCCGGATCGGAGTTGCCCGCCGGACGCGAGGTCGAGTCCGCCACCGCGGGCGAGCCCGCCGACCTCGACCCCGACCCCGCCCCTGACCCCGATTCCGACCCCGAGGGGAAGGAGGGGCCCGGGTCCGCCACGGGCTGCCCGTCCGTCGACTCGCCCTGCGCGGCGCTCACGCCGCCGCCCTTCGAGCCGCCGAAGGGCATCAGCGAGACCGTAAGGGCCAGTGCGGACACGAGGACGGCCGTGACCAGGATCCCGGTGCGGCCGATCCGGGGCCGGACCGGCTTGCCCTCGTTCAGCCCCGTGTCCACCGCCGCGTCCGTGCGTCCGCCGATCATGCCGGCCTCGGCGGCCCGGCGCCGTCGTTCGAGATACGCGAGGCCGCCCCAGCCGATCACACCGCTGGAGAGCGCCGCGGGCAGCCCGCCTCCGTGCAGCCGCAGACAGGCGGCGGCCTCCGCGCACTCGACGCAGCGCGCCAGGTGCCGGGAGAGGTCCTCGGGTGTCTCGGCGGTGGGCGAGCGGGTGACCGCGTCGAGGAGCCGCGCGTAGCTGCGGCAGTAGGCGTCCATCGGCGTGTCGATGTGGTTGCGGTGGCAGCGGTCCCGGAACAGCGCCCGCACCTGGGCGAGTTCGGAGGACGCGGCCGCCGGGTCGAGACCGAGCCGCCGGGCCACCGCGGACAGCGGCAGCGACTCGACCTCGGCCAGCCACAGCAGAACGGCGTCCGGCTCCTGCATGTCCCTGAGGCCACGCAGCGCGAGCGGGCGGTGCAGCGGCGGTCCGATGTAGCGGGCGGCCTTGTCGGAGTGGAGCCACAGGCGCAGGTCGGGGTCGAGCCGGTGGCCGAGTCCGTTCGTCTCCCAGGCGCCGGCCACGGTGCGGACCGAGGCCAGCAGCAGCGGAATGCGGGGCAGCCTGAGCGCCCTGCGTCCGGTACCGGTACTCTTCGATGCCGCGGTGGCGGCGCGCAGTTCGTCGATGCCGTGCGTGAAAGCCTCGGTCGCCAGCAGCGTGGCCGCGGCCGAACCGGACGTGCACAGATCGGCGTAGGACAGGACCGCGTCCCAGCACTCCGAGAGCAGCGCGGCCTCGGCGGCGTTCTGGGGGGTCGGCAGGTCGGGCATGGGGGGCTCCTGCATCAACTGCTTCCAGGTGCAACGTCTAGAAACATCTGAACAACGTGATCGTCAACTCACGCTCTGTACAAGGGAGTTGAGGCCGCCTCAACGACGGGGCCCGAGCCTTTCACGCTTTCCACACAACTGACAAGCGAGGTATTCAATTAGCGTGGCAAGCGGTTGCGGCGCCGTTCGCCGTTCGTCCGAGCGGCGTGGCAAGCGGTTGCGGCGCCGTTCGCCGTTCGTCCGAGCGCGCGCAGCCTCCCTCCCGCCGTATGGAAGGTGATACGGAAGGGAGGCCGATACGTCTCGATCGCCCTCGACTTTTAAGAGGTTCTACGGAACCTTCGGTCCGGCCGCTTCCGCCACCGCGGGTTCCCGCGCCGGGAGGCTGTCCATGAAGGAGCTCACCGAGAAGACCGCGTGGCCGGGTCCGGGCGGGCCGTATCCGGGCGGGGAGGACAGCCCGAAGTCCTCCATGGTCGAACGGTAGGCCTCCAGCAGCCGGATGTGGTACTCCAGCGGCGCGCCCTGGGGGTTGGCCTTGCCGAGCGGGGTCGTGGGCTCCGGGCACCAGGTGGTGAAGCGGGGCGTGATGCCGTGCGACATGAAGAAGCGCAGCCCCTCGGTGGTGGAGGCGATGGCCTCGTCGACGGTCGTGAAGCCGAACGGCTCCGCCATCTCCACGCCCGCCACGAAGTTGGGGATCACGTTGCGCGCGCCGAAGACCTCCGCGGAGTCGAGGATGCGCTTGTGCCACTCGTCACGGCCGACGTAACGCTCCTTGCCCGGGCAGTACAGCTCGAAGAGCCGCCGGTCCCACACCTCGTAGTTGGGGTGGTAGATCTGCACCCCGTAGTCCTTGAACCGCTGTACGTCGTCGCGCGGCAGCGCCTGCGCGACGACCTTGCCGATCCAGCGCCCCGGGAAGCGCTCCTCGATGGCCTTGGCGTAGTGCCCGTAGAAGTCGGCCTCGTCGCGCCCCTGCAGCTTCGAGGTGATCGCACCGCCGGTGAGGGTGTACGCGGTGGAGACCTTCGCCGTGTCGTACCGGTCGATGATCTCCAGGGCTTCGAGGACCTCCTCGACGTCCTTCACCCCGGTGTACGGGCGCCCCGCCGCCTTGTGCTGGCGCCAGTTGTGGTTGATGTCGCAGTACTGGCACTCCTCCTTGGCACCGAAGTACTGGCAGACCCGGAAGACGGTGAGGTAGATCAGATAGCCCCACTGGATAGTGGGAGCGACCTCCATCACGGACTTCCCGTTGGAGAGCGTGTGCCGGTAGTACTCGGGCATCGGCGGCACGCCGACGTCGGCGATGCGCTTCCCGTCGAGGTAGAGCCCGAGCATCCCCTCCTCGTCGGCGGCGACGCGATAGGGCGAGGCGGGGTTGACCCGCACGGAGACGACCGTCCGCCGCAGGTCGTACGGCCCGCCGGTGAGGATGATCTCCTCGGGCGGGCGGCGCAGCGCGGCCTCGCCGAGCTCGGGCAGGGTGCCGTGGTCGAAGGAGAAGATGAAGTACGACTTCGGCTTGACGTCACCATCCTCGTTGTCGGAGAGCGCCGACTCGTCGAAGGCCACACCTCCGCGGAGCAGGTCCTCCTTGAAGACGGCCTCCCGCGGTACGTGCGGGAACCGCTCCATCAGATCCTCGACCAACGCGGTGCGGCTGCCGACCATCCCGTTCTCCTCGCTCCCGACCCGTTCCCGACTCGTTCAAGTCTCCGTGCTCGACTCCTCACGGTATGCCCCTGCCTGCGCGTCAGTCGTGCCGGGTCCCCTCGCGGCGCGCGACGCACCCGGGAGGAGCCACGTCCGGCGGCAGCGCGGGGGCCGGGGCGCAGCCCCGGACGAGGTCCCACGGGCGCAGCCCCGAGCGGGGGGCGGGGGGCGGGGGCGCAGCCCCCGGGGGATGGGACGGGTAGGGGCGGCGGGGGCGCGGAAAACCCGGCGTGCGCGTCACGCCCCGTTCCAACACCCCCACATCCACGTCACGCCCCCCGTTGCAACACCCCTCCACATCCACATCACGCCCCCGTCCCATCACCCCCAAATGCACATCAAGCCCCCCGTCCCAACACCCCCACATCCACCCCGAACTCCACCCCCTCCCCCGCAGCGACCCGCTCCGCCTCCGAGAGGACCGTGAGGCCCAGGCGGGTGAGTTCGTTGCCCTGGGAGCCGGCGAGGTGGGGGGTGATGAAGGCGTTGGGGAGGTCGTAGAGAGGGGAATCGGGCGGCAGCGGCTCGGGATCCGTGACGTCGAGGATCGCGCTCAGCCGCTCGGCCCGCAGTTCCTCGGTCAGCGCGTCATGGTCGACGAGCGAACCCCGCGCGGTGTTGATGAGGACCGACCCGGCCGGCATCAGGCCGAGTTCGCGGCGGCCGAGCAGGTGCCGGGTCTCGGGGGTCTGAGGGGCGTGGACGGTGACGATGTCGCTGGTGGCGAGCAGGTCGTCGAGCGGGAGGAGCGGAACCCCGAGCTCGGCCGCCCCGGCCTCGTCGACGTACGGGTCGGTGAGACTCACCCTCAGATCGAAGGGGCGCAGCAGTTCGATCACGCGGCGGCCGATGCGGGACGCTCCGATGACGCCCACGCGGCGGCCGTAGTTGCCGATGCCGGGAACGAGGGCCCAGCCGGGCAGCGAGCGCCGCGCGCGCAGGCGGTCGCGGTGGCCGAAGAGGTCCTTGCCGGCGAGAAGGATCATGGCGAGGGTGTACTCGGCCACGGGCAGCGCGTTGGCATCGGCGGCCGAGGACACCAGGAGGCCGCGGTCCCAGACCGCCGGTGTGGTGAAGCCCTTCACCGAGCCCGCGGAGTGCAGCACGGCACGCAGTTTCGGCGCCGCGTCCAGCGTGGCCGCATCCAGCCGCGGGCAGCCCCAGCCGGTGATCAGGATCTCCGTCCCGCCGAGCGCCTCACGGACACGCGGTTCCGAGAAGTCCTCTGCCACCAGCGCGGGATCGATGTCCACGACCTCGCGCAGTCGGGCCATGACCTCGGGCGGAAAGACCTGCGGCACGTTCTCGGCGGACATGGCGAACATCGCCACGGGACGCTCGGGCAAGGAGTCAACCCTCCGGCTAGGTGACTACGGACGCGGCAACAGCAAGCGCTCTCTACCGTAACCGTCGGGTGTCACCACGCGACAGAGGCCGTGGGTGGGACCGCCACGATGGGCGTGGCCAGGGCCGGGACACCAGACCGAAGGACGCCCGAGGTAGTTTCCAGCAGTGGCCACCGCACGGCCACGCACGGCGACTTCCCGGGGAGGGACGACAGGGATGACAGAGACCCTGACCAACTGGGCCGGCAACATCACGTACACCGCCGAGGAACTGCACCGCCCGCACACGCACGACGCCCTCGCGGCGCTCGTCGCGCAGAGCGCACGCCTCCGCGTCCTCGGCAGCGGGCACTCGTTCAACAAGATCGCCGAGCCCGGCGACGACGGCGTACTGGTCTCGCTCACCGCGCTGCCCCCGACCGTGGACGTCGACTCGACCGCCCGTACGGTACGGGTCGCGGGCGGCGTCCGGTACGCCGAACTCGCCCGCCAGGTGCACGAGCACGGGTTCGCCCTGCACAACATGGCCTCCCTCCCGCACATCTCCGTGGCGGGCTCGGTGGCGACCGGCACCCACGGCTCAGGCGTCACGAACGGCTCCCTCGCCTCCGCCGTGCGCGAGGTCGAGATCGTCACGGCGGACGGCTCGACCGTCACGATCGGCCGCGACGACACCCGCTTCGACGGCGCCGTGACCTCCCTCGGCGCACTCGGTGTCGTCACCGCCCTCACCCTCGACCTGGAGCCGGACTTCGAGGTGAGCCAGCACGTCTTCACCGAACTCCCCCTCGCGGGACTTGACTTCGAGACGGTGGCGGCGACGGCGTACAGCGTGAGTCTCTTCACCGACTGGGGGCGCCCGGGCTTCCGGCAGGTGTGGCTCAAGCGCCGCACCGACCAGCCGCTGCCCGACTTCCCCTGGGCCGCGCCCGCCACCGAGGCGATGCACCCCGTGCCGGGCATGCCCGCGGAGAACTGCACCCAGCAGTTCGGAGTACCCGGACCGTGGCACGAGCGGCTGCCGCACTTCCGGGCGGAGTTCACCCCGAGCAGCGGGGCCGAGCTGCAGTCCGAGTACCTGCTGCCACGCCCGCACGCGCTCGCGGCGCTGGGCGCCCTCGACGCGATCCGCGAGCACATCGCGCCGCTGCTCCAGATCTGCGAGGTGCGCACCGTGGCCGCCGACCGGCAGTGGCTGAGCCCCGCCTACGGCCGGGACACCGTGGCCCTGCACTTCACCTGGGTCGAGGACACGGCGGCCGTCCTGCCGGTGGTGCGTCGGGTCGAGGAGGCGTTGGAGCCGTTCGACCCCCGGCCGCACTGGGGCAAGGTGTTCACCACGCCCGGGGAGGTGCTGCGCGGGCGCTGTCCGCGACTGGACGACTTCCGGGCCCTGGCCGAAACCATGGACCCGGCGGGCAAGTTCACCAACCCCTTCGTCCGGGACTTTGTTCACCCCCTTTCCTAACCCCTTGTCGAACCTCCTCGCCAGGCCATAGCCTTGCGGCGCGCCGGGACGGCCTAGGGCCTGTCCGGCGGATCAGGTCGCAGGAAACGGGCGGTGCCTCATCGACGCCGGCGAGCGGGGATCGGTGCGTGCAGCTGCAAGGCGGAGGAGGGCGTCGACGCGATGGGGGTCCCCCCTGCTCGAGCGAAGCCGAGAGCTCGGGGGAGTCGGCAACCGACGACAACGCCGCAGATGTGCGCCAATCCCCACGTCTGCGGCATGCTCCGCCGGACAGGCCCTGGGTCCTGTCGTCAAATTCCCGTCGTCCGCCCGGAGGTCGGGACCTGCGGCGTCAGGTGCGTGCTCTCGGCGTGCCGGGCACAGGCCCTCGTACTGGACGTACTCGGGTCTGTGCCTGGTGCGGTGAGAGTGCGTGCATGGCGTCGCAGGGCAGACGGGAATTTGACGACAGGGCCTAGCCCCGCTGTGCGGTACGGAGGACCGAGGTGGCCAAGCAGGCGAAGCGGACGTCGCGCGACATCCGCACCGCGAACCGCTATGAGGTGCTGCGTCAGATCATCGCCGCGTCCCCCACCTCACGACAGGAGTTGGCGGCGGCCACCGGGCTGAGCCTGGCCACGGTCGCCACGCTCGTCGGTGAACTGCTCGACCTCGGGATGCTGACCGAGGTCGGGTTCGAGGACTCCGCGGGGGGCCGCCCCCGCGGACTCGTGGCCGTCAACGCGTCGGGGGGCGCATTGATCGGCGTCGACATCGCGGAGACGTACGTCCGCGTGGAGCTGTTCGACCTCGCGCTGAACGTGCTCGCCCGCGCCGCCGAGGACATGCGCCCCGGCGAGAGCCGCCCGGAGCAGGTCGTCGGGCATGTCGCCGCGGCCGTCGGCTCGGTGGTCACGCAGGCCGGGATCGAGGGCGCGCGCGTCCTGGGCGTCGGGGTCAGCGTGCCGGGCCAGGTGGACCGCGACACCGGCATCTCCGAGTACGCGCCGAACTGGGACTGGCACGACGTGCCGCTGCTCGACCTGCTGGCCGAGTACATCGCCTACCCCCTCTACCTCGACAACCCGCTGCGCGCCTGCGCGGTCGCCGAGCTGTGGTTCGGCGCGGCCCGCGGTCGCGGGGACGCCGTCGTCGTCAACCTGGGCACTGGGGTCGGCGCCGGGCTCGCGCTCGGCGGCGGGCTGCACCGCGGGGTGAGCAACAGCGCGGGCGAATGGGGCCATACGACGCTGGTCCTTGACGGGCGGCCGTGCCACTGCGGCAATCACGGCTGTGTGGAGACGTACGTCGGGGCGCCCGGAATCATGCGTAACCTGCGGGAGTCGAGCCCAGGCAGCCCGCTGCTGCATCCGGACGACCAGACCGCCACCATCGACGCCCTGTCCCACGGGGTCGCCGCCGGCGACCCGGCGGCGCTCCAAGTCGTCCGGGACACCGCCCGCTATCTCGGCGCGAGCATCGCGGACCTGATCAACCTCCTCAACCCCGAAGTCGTCGTGCTCAGCAGCTGGGTGGCCGCCACGCTCGGCGAGCCGCTGCTGCGCGAGGTGCGCGAGGCCGTCGCCCGGCACGCGCTGCGCCGGCCGCTGGCCGCCACCGAGATCGTCCTCTCCCCCATCCCCACCGACCCGGTCTGCCTGGGCGCCGCGACCTTCGCCCTGGAGGGCGCCCTGAACTCGGTGGGCCACAAGCCCGCCGGCGGCAGGAGCGTCCCGCGCCGCACCGCCCTCTAGGGGGCCGTGGGCCGCCGGGCCGTGGGCCGCCAACTCGCCCTGCCCACACCTCTGTTCGGTCCGCCGAACCGCAGACAACGCTTCGAACAGACTTCGTCCAACCCCTTGCCGAAGCCTTAACGGAAGGTTAGCGTCCCGCACCGCACGGCGATTTCGAGCCGCAGCCGTACAAGAGACAAGGACGTCACCATGTCGGCAATGAGCAGCAACTGGGACCGTCGATCCGTCCTGCGGGCCGCCGCGGGGCTGGCCGCGCTGGGGCCGCTGGCCGCGTGTGGAAGCAACAACGGGCGGTCCGGGGGCGGGAGTTCGGGCAAGTCCATCAAGCAGTACTTCCACGCGTACGGGGAGGCCGGCGTCGAGGACGCCCTCAAGCGGTATGCGAAGGGCTACGACAAGGCCGCGGTGAACACGCAGTGGATCACCAGCGCGGACTACGAGAGCAAGCTCTTCTCCGCGCTGCTCACCGACAACGCCCCCGACGTGTTCGAGTTCCACCCGCAGATCCAGCTCATCAAGAGCGGTCAGGTGGCGGACCTGAGCGACATCATCGATCCGGTCAAGTCCGACTTCAACCCGGCCGACATCGCCTCGCACACGGTGGACGGGAAGATATACGGCGTCCGGATGATCGACGACCCGCAGTTCTTCTTCTACCGCAAGTCCGTGCTGGAGAAGGCGAAGATCCAGCCGCCGACCACGCTGGACGAGCTGATCGAGGCCGCGGCGAAGCTCACCACCGGCAAGGTCAAGGGCCTGTTCATCGGCAACGACCTGCACGCCGTCATCAACCCGCTGATCTGGTCGTCCGGCGCCGACACCCTCGACGCGAAGAACCAGATCGCGTACCACACGGAGGGCGTCAAGGAGGGCATCAAGAAGATGCGCCGGCTGTTCACCAGCGGCCACCTTCTCCTCGACGCCCCGACCGACTACTGGGACCCCTCCGCCATCGTGCAGGGTCTGACCCCCATCCAGTTCTGCGGTATGTGGGCCATGCCGGTCATGCAGAAGGCGCTCGGCGACGACCTCGGGATCTTCCCCTTCCCGAAGGTCACCGACTCCGGCAAGCAGTCGGTCGTCAACGGCGGCTGGTCGATGTTCGTCAACGCCAAGGGCAAGAACGTCGACCTGGCCAAGGAGTACGTGAAGTGGCTGTGGATCGACCAGAAGAAGTACCAGGAGGACTTCGCGCTGTCGTACGGCTTCCACATCCCGCCACGCGCCTCGATCGCCGCGTCCGCCACCAAGCTCAAGACGGGCCTGCCCGCTGAGGGCGTCAAGCTCTTCAACGACTTCGGGCACTTCGACAACATCGGCTGGACCCAGGCCATGATCACCGCGCTGGAGGACGTCTTCGCCAACTGCGTCCGCAAGAACGGTGACCCGGAGGCCGAGCTCTCCAAGGCCGACACCACCGTCAACCGCGAGCTCAAGAAGCTCTTCGGATAGGCCGGGACGGAGACAGGCGGACGGGTAGCGACATGTCGACCACCACCACGCGCGGTGTCGCGCGCCCCGCCTCGGCCAAGGCCTCACCGGCCAGGCCGCGGCGGGGGCTGCGGGGCAGCAGCACCTTCAACTTCTGGCTCTTCACGAGCCCTTTCCTCATCGGCCTGACCGTCTTCGTCTATGTGCCGATCGGCTGGAGCCTCTGGCTGAGCTTCTTCGAGGCGCGCTTCACGGTGACGCCGAGCAAGTTCGTCGGCTTCGACAACTACTGGCAGATGCTGCAGGACAGCAAATTCACCGGTTCGCTCGTCACCTTCACCGTGTTCGCCGTCTTCATTGTGCCCGCCACCTGGGCACTGTCGCTGGGTCTCGCCCTGCTGGTGAACCGGCTGCGCTTCATGAAGGCGTTCTTCCGCTCCGTCTTCTTCCTGCCGACCGCGTGCAGTTATGTCGCCGCCGCGCTGATCTGGAAGATGTCGATGTTCAGCGGTGTCCGCTTCGGCCTGATGAACACGATCCTCGGCTGGTTCGGCGTCGAGAACATCGCCTGGCTCGCCAACCCCGATCCGCCCTGGTACTGGCTGGTCATCGTGACGCTGCGGCTGTGGCTGCAGGCCGGTTTCTACATGATCCTGTTCCTCGCGGCGCTGCAGAACATCCCGCCCGAGCTGTACGAGGCCGCCGCCATCGACGGCGCCAAGCCCGGCTGGCAGACCTTCCGCCACATCACCCTGCCGCAGCTGCGGGCCACCTCGACCGCGGTGATCCTGCTGCTGGTCATCGCCGCCTACCAGGCCTTCGACGAGTTCTTCAACCTGCTGGCGAAGACGACCTGGGGCCGGCCGCCGCTCGTCGAGCTGTACTACACCGCGCTGGGCGAGAGCCAGGACTACGGCGAGGGCAGCGCGGGCGCGGTGATCCTCACCCTGCTGATCCTCATCGTGACACTGGCGCAGGGCAAGTTCCTGGGCTTCGGAAGGGGTGACGACAAGTGACCGCCGCCATGCCTCCAGTCACTCCCGTCGACAAGCCACGCCGTGTCAAGCGCGGCAGCGTCATCGGCAACACCGGCCTGTACGTCTCCATCGGCGTCGCCGCCCTGCTCTTCCTGGTCCCCTTCTATCTGATCGCCCGCAACGCGCTGTCGACGGATCCCGAAATCACCGGCGAGAACTGGAAGTTCTTCCCCACGAACCCCCAGTGGAGCAACTTCACCGAGCTGTTCCACGACACGACGGTCGATTTCGGCCGTTCGCTGTTCAACTCGGCGGTCGTCGCCGTACTGATCACCGTGGGCACCCTGCTGGTCTGCTCGCTCGCCGGCTACGGCCTGGCCCGTATCCCGTACAAGCACGCCAACAAGATCTTCTACATGGTCCTGGGGACCCTGATGGTGCCGCCCGCCGTCACCTTCGTGCCGAGCTTCGTGCTGGTCTCCTCACTGGGCTGGGTGGACAGTTACCGGGGTCTCGTCATTCCGGTGCTCTTCAGTGGTTTCGCCTGCTTCCTCTTCCGGCAGTACTTCCTGGGGTTCCCCAAGGAGCTGGAGGAGGCGGCGCGCGTGGACGGGCTCGGCTACTGGGGCGCGTACTGGCGCATCGTCGTACCGAACTCCCTGAACTTCTTCGCCGCGATCGCGACCATCACCTTCATCAGCGGCTGGAACGCCTTCCTGTGGCCGCTGGTCATCGGCCAGGACCCGAGCGCCTGGACCGTGCAGATCGCGCTCTCCTCGTACATGACCAACCAGACCGTCAACTACCACCTGATCTTCATGGCCACCGCCATTTCCATCCTGCCCCTGGTGTTCGTGTTCCTCTTCCTCCAGCGCTGGCTGGTGCAGGGGGTCGCGCAGACCGGCATCAAGGGCTGATCGACAAGCTCGACGGGTACCAAGGGACGATCTAGGAGACCGATGTCTTTCCGCACGACTTCCGCCATTGACTACGTCGAGGACGTCTCGCCGGGCAGCGGGGCGCTCCCGCCGCGCGCCCGGTACGCGTCCTCGGACGCGCGGTCCTTGTCACTGAACGGCAGTTGGCGCTTTCGTCTGTCCCCCACCGCCGACGCCGAGGACGACTCGTTCGCGGCGGAGGGGTTCGACGCCGGGGACTGGGCCGGGGTGTCCGTCCCCGGCCACTGGGTCCTCCAGGGGCACGGCTCACCGATCTACACCAACCACCTCTACCCGTTCCCGGTCGACCCGCCGCGCGTGCCGACCGGGAACCCGACCGGCGATCATCTGCACACCTTCGACCTGCCGTCCGACTGGCCCTCGGACGGCGGGGCGGTGCTGCGCTTCGACGGGGTCGAGTCCTGTGCCCGGGTCTGGCTGAACGGCACGGACATCGGGGAGTTCAAGGGGTCGCGGCTGCCGCACGAGTTCGCGGTCGGCCATCTGCTGAAACCGGGCGGCAATGTGCTGGCGGTCCGTGTCCACCAGTGGTCGGCGGGCTCGTACCTGGAAGACCAGGACCAGTGGTGGCTGCCGGGCATCTTCCGGGACGTCACGCTCCTGCACCGCCCGGCGGGCGGCGTCCTCGACTTCTTCGTGCACGCCTCCTACGACCACGTCGAAGGCCTGGGGACCCTGCGCGTCGACTCCGACGTCGACGGCCGGGTCACCGTGCCCGCCCTCGACATCGATGTCGCGACCGGCGAGTCGGTCACCGTCCCGGTGCGGCCGTGGACGGCCGAGACACCCCGGCTGTACGACGGTGTGCTCGCGACCGAGGGCGAGCGCGTCCCGCTGCGCGTGGGCTTCCGCACGGTCGCCCTGGAGGACGGCCTGATCAAGGTCAACGGCACGGCTCTCCTCTTCAAGGGCGTCAACCGGCACGAATGGCACCCGGAACGGGGCCGCGCCCTCGACCTGGAGACCATGCGCGAGGACGTGCTGCTGATGAAGCGGCACAACATCAACGCGGTGCGCACCTCGCACTATCCGCCGCACCCCGCCTTCCTCGACCTGTGCGACGAGTACGGCCTGTGGGTCGTCGACGAGTGCGACCTCGAGACGCACGGCTTCACCGAGCAGGCCTGGCGCGACAACCCGGTCGACGACGAGCGCTGGACCCCGGCCCTGCTCGACCGCGCGGCCCGCATGGTCGAGCGCGACAAGAACCACCCCTCCGTCGTCATCTGGTCCCTCGGCAACGAAGCCGGCACCGGGCGGGGACTGACCGCGATGGCCGAGTGGATCCGCGGCCGGGACGGCTCACGGCTCATCCACTACGAGGGTGACATCGACTGCCGTGACACGGACGTCTACTCGCGGATGTACGCCGACCACGCCGAGGTCGAGAGGATAGGCCGCGGGTTGGACGGCGGCACCCACAAGCGCCGCGAACTCCCCTTCATCCTCTGTGAGTACGGGCACGCCATGGGCAACGGGCCCGGCGGGATCGCCGACTACCAGCACCTGTTCGAGTCGTACGACCGCATCCAGGGCGGCTTCATCTGGGAGTGGATCGACCACGGCATCAAGGACGAGCGGTTCGGGTTCGCGTACGGCGGCGACTTCGGCGAGGAGCTGCACGACGGGAACTTCGTCTGCGACGGGCTGCTCTTCCCCGACCGGACCCCGTCCCCCGGCCTGGTCGAGTACAAGAAGGTGATCGAGCCCGTCCGGATCGTCGGATGGGGCTCCCCCCTGCTCGAGCGGAGCCGAGAGCTTGGGGGAGTGGCGGACGGGACCGTGCGGGTCACCAACGCGTACGACTTCGCCGATCTCTCCGCGCTGGCCTTCGAGTGGTCCTACCAGGTCGACGGGGAGACGGTCGAGGCCGGCGTCCTGTCGGTGCCGGAACTCGCCCCGGGCGCGTCGGCCGACGTGAAACTGCCGGACCCGCCGGCCGGCTCACGGGGCAGGGAGACCCAGTGGACGGTACGGGCGACGCTCGCGGCCGACACCGCGTGGGGGCCGAAGGACCACCTGGTGGCCTGGGCACAGTTCCCGCTCTCGGCGCGGCCCTTGACCGCCGTGGCGCAGAGCGACGGTCCGGTCCTCGGCGAGGGGCAGATCACCCTGGGCCCGGCGGCCTTCGACGCCCGTACGGGTGCGCTGCGGTCGATCGGCGGGGTCGATGTCAGGGGGCTGCGCCTGGACGTGTGGCGTGCGCCGACCGACAACGACAACGGGGCGGCCTGGCAGCCGGATCTGCGCTACGGCCCGCTCTGGCGCGAGCTGGGCCTGCACCGGATGCAGCACCGGCTGGAGTCGGTGGAGTTGGGCGACGACGCCCTGACCGTACGGACCCGGGTGGCGCCCGCCGCCCGCGAGGTGGCCCTGCGCACGGTCTACCGGTGGACGTCCGACGGGACGCGGCTGCGGCTGACCGTCTCCGTGGCGCCCGAGGGCGACTGGACGCTGCCGCTGCCCCGGCTCGGGATCAGGCTGGGGCTCGCCGGCTCGGTCGACGGGGCGAGGTGGTTCGGCGGCGGCCCCGGCGAGGCCTACCCGGACACCAAGTCGGCCTCCATGGTGGGGCGTTGGGAGTCGACCATCGACGGACTCCAGACGCCGTACGTCCGTCCGCAGGAGAACGGCGCCCGGGCCGACGTCCGCTGGGTGGAGATCGGCGGGCTGCGGGTCGAGGGCGAGCCGGAGTTCTGGTTCACCGCGCGCCGCTGGACGTCGGAGCAGCTCGACGCGGCCGGGCATCCGACCGATCTGAGGACCGGGGACACGGTCTGGGTCAATCTCGACCACGGGCAGCAGGGCATCGGCTCGCAGTCGTGCGGTCCGGGCGCGCTTCCGCAGTACCAACTGCGGCCCGCTCCCGCCGAATTCACGTTCCTCTTCTCGGAGATCCATGGCTGACACGCTCACGAGGACCGCGGCCGGTCGGCACGGGGGTCTGGGGGTGTCCCCCGGAAAGAGGTGCAGCCGACCGGCCGCGGTCGCGTCGTGTATCGGATTCGTCCTCATCGGCATGCTGCAAGCGCTCTACGGCCCGGCGGTCCCGGGCCTGCGCGCGGAGTACGGCCTCTCCCCCTCGGCGGCGGGCCTCGGTCTGAGCCTGCACTTCACCGGTGGTGTCGCGGGCGTCATCGCCTTCAACGCGATCCACTCCCGGATCTCCAACAGGGTGCTCCTGTCGGCAAGTTACACGCTGATGGCGGCGGGTGGCGCGGGCTTCGCGCTCGCTCCGAACTGGCCGCTCGCGCTCACCGCCGCCTTCCTCGGCGGCCTCGGCTTCGGCGGTATCGACTACGGACTCAACCAGCTGTTCGCGGTCGGATTCGGCGACCGGTCGACGGCCATGCTGAACGTCCTCAACGCGCACTTCGGCATCGGCGCGGTCCTCGGCCCGGCGCTGGTCGCGTGGCTGGGCCCCGGCGACTACCCGTACGCCTTCGGGTTGTGCGCGGTGCTCGCCGGGGCGCTGGTCCTGTGCACGGGAGGGGTACGCGGCGAGTCACCGCCCGTCTCCCCGGCCGAGCGGCCCGCCGCTTCCGGTGGCCTGCTCTCCCGCGTCCTGGTGGGCTTCCTGCTCCTCTACATCCTGAACGTCGGCGTCGAAGCGGGCGTCGGCGGCTGGGAACCCACCCACCTGGAGACCGTCGGCTACAGCGCGACGGTCGCCGCCTCCGCCACCTCCCTCTACTGGCTGATGATGACCGCGGGCCGCTTCCTCGTCGTCCCCCTCACCCTGCGGTACGCACCCGAGCGCATCCTCGCCGTCTGCGCGGCCGGGATGACCGCCTGCCTGCTGCTGGCGCTGATACCGGGCGCGGCTCCGGTGGCGTACGCCGGTGTGGGTCTGTTCATCGCGCCTGTCTTCCCGACCGGCCTGCCGTGGCTCAACCGGGCCCTCCCCCGGGCGAAGCGGGCCGGGGCATGGGTGATCGCGGCCTCGATGATCGGTGGGGTGGCGGCTCCCCCGCTGCTCGGCGTGGGCATCGAGGCGTCGGGCATCCACGCCGTCCCCTGGCTGCTGACCACCTTGTCCGCGGCCTCGCTCGTGGCCACCGTGTGGCTGATCGCACTGACCCGGAAGGCGTCCGTATGAGCGGCAGCATCCAGGTCCGGGGGCTCTCCCGGACCTTTCACACCACCGTGCGCCGCCCGGGCTTCGCGGGCGCGCTCAAGTCCCTCGTCAGGCCCGAGCGGGTCGCGAAGGAGGCCGTCTGCGACGTCACCTTCGAGGTGGCGCCCGGCGAACTGCTCGCGCTGCTCGGCCCGAACGGTGCCGGCAAGTCCACCACCATCAAAATGCTCACCGGCATCCTCACCCCGACCTCCGGCGAGGCGCGCGTCGCGGGCGTCGTCCCGTACCGGGAGCGCGAGCGCAACGCGCGCAGCATCGGGGCGGTCTTCGGACAGCGCACGCAGCTGTGGTGGGACCTGCCGGTGCGCGAGTCCTTCGCGATCCTGCGGGACATCTACGGGGTGCCGGAGCGAGAACACCGCGTCCGGCTTGGCGAGTTCGACGAGCTGCTCGCCCTCTCCTCCTTCTGGGACACCCGCGTACGCCATCTCTCCCTCGGCCAGCGGGTGCGCTGCGACCTCGCCGCCGCGCTGCTGCACGACCCGCGCGTGGTGTTCCTCGACGAGCCCACCATCGGGATGGACGTGGTCGTCAAGGAACAGGTGCGCGGCTTCCTCAAGCACCAGGTGGAGGAGCGCGGCCGGACCGTGCTGCTCACCACGCACGACATGACGGAGGTCGAGCGGCTCGCCGAGCGGGTCGTCCTCATCAACCACGGGCGGCTCGTCCTCGACGGCACCCTGGACGAGATCAGGCGCAGGTTCGGCTCGACCTGGCAGGTGCGGGCCACCCTCGCCGATCCGCAGGCGGCGATCGCCCCTCCGCCGGGCATCGCTCTGCTGCGCCGCGAGGGCCCCCAGGTGGTGTTCGGGCCGGACGGGCCGGGCGCCCCGACGGTCCACCAGGCGCTCAAGCAGGTCGTCGAGCGGTACGAGGTGACCGACCTCGCGATCGACGAGGCGGACCTGGAGGACGTGATGCGGGCGGCGTACGTCCAGGCGGAGGCCGCGTGAGCGCGACCGTCCCCGGGGGCTGGCGGGCCGCCCGGGTCACCCCGCTCGGTGAGCTGCACACCCCGCCCCGGATGACCGCCGCGCTGCTGCGCCTCGTCGTGCAGGTGGTGCTGGTGGCCTCGCTGTGGCGCGGCCTGTACGCGACGACCGGCACCACCGCGGGCCTCACCCGCGACCAGGCCGTCACCTATGCCGTGCTCGCGGTACTGGCCACCCGGATCCGGGCGTTGGACCAGTACTCGGGCCGGGACACCGTCCAGCAGCACATGCACTTCGGCACCATCGTGTACTGGTATCTGCGCCCGCTGTCCCCGCAGCGCTACTACGCGCTGCGGGCGCTCGGCGAGCAACTCTACGGATTCCTCTGGGCGTCGACCGGATACGCGGTGTGTCTGGCCGCCGGGGTCGTCCAGCCGCCCGGATCGGCCGCCGTGGCTGCGGTGTTCGGGCTGAGCGTGCTGCTCGGCCAGTGGGTCCTGTACTACGTGATGCTGGTGATCGACCAGCTGTGCTTCTGGACGCTCCGCAACGGCGCCGCGATCCTGATCCTGGTCTTCGCGCAGAACCTGCTGTCCGGGGTGTACGCGCCGCTGTGGTTCTTCCCCGACTGGTTCATCACGCTCAGCCGCTTCCTGCCCTTCCAGGCGACGCTGAGTGTGCCGCTGTCGCTGTACGTGGGCCGGATCCCGGTGTCGCAGGCGGGTCCCCAACTCGCCCTGCAGGCCGCGTGGGTGGTGGCTCTCGCCCTGTTCACCCGGCTGCTGTGGCGCCGGGCCGCCCGGCGCGTGATCTCGCAGGGAGGCTGAGCATGACGGACGGACTGAACGTGACGGACCGGCTGAACAGGACGGACAAGCTCAGCACATCACTGAAATCCCTGCGGATCGTGTGGCGGATCACGCGTCTCAACTTCCGCGCACAGCTGGAGTACCGCTCCGAGTTCCTGCTGATGATCGCGATCGGCGCGATCTGGCAGGTGTCGGTGATCGTGTTCGCGACGGTGCTGCTCACCCGGTTCACCGGGATGGGCGGCTGGGCGAGCCAGGACGTGCTGCTGATCGCGGCGACGCGGATGCTGGCGCACGGTCTGTTCGTGCTCTTCCTGGGCCGGGTGCACGGACTGGCCCGGCACATCCAGGAGGGCGTGATCGACACGTACCTGGTCCGCCCGATGCCGGTCCACCGGCAACTCCAGCTCTCCGTCTTCCCCACGAACGCGATCGGCGACCTGACGGTGGCGACCGGTCTGATGGTGGGCGCGCTGACCCGCAGCCAGCTGGACTGGAACGCGGCCCGGATCTCGTACCTCGTCGTCTGCGTCCTGGGCGGGATGCTCCTGGAGGCGGCCCTGTTCACGGCGGTGGCCTGCGCCTCGCTGCGCTTCCCGGCCGCCGACTACTGGGGGCGCTGGCTGGAGGAACTGCTCGGCACGTTCGGCAGCTATCCGCTCAATGTGCTGCCGCGCGCGGTCGGCGGTTTCCTCACCTTCGGGCTGCCGCTGGCCTTCGTCGCCTACTTCCCGGCCGCCGTGCTGACCGGCCACGGCGGCGACTCGGGGGTGCCGTACTGGCTGGCGGCGGCCTCACCGCTGGTGGGGCTGCTCGCCTATCTGGGCGCGCGGCTCCTGTGGCGCTGGAGCCTCGGCCACTACTCCGGGGTCAACGGCTGACGACCCGGTGCGCCGGCCCTACACCATTACCCCGGGACAACCACCGCCGGG
>NZ_JBEYFS010000074.1:0-50526 GCF_040634475.1 Streptomyces sp. NPDC007095 | reverse complement strand
TCGGGCCCGGGTAAGCCATCAGACCCAGAAACCTCCCTTCATTCCTCCCGGTTGAACCGGGGATACAACAGAGCGCCTCATGGCGCACCGGCGTTGGTGGCGAGTTCGGAGGTGCACAGCCGGATGTCGTCGAGGCGTTCGGTCCGGCCCCATTGGGTAAGGGTCTCGGCGACGAAGGAGCGGGCGGCACCTGGGGTGGTCCGGCGTCGGTCGAAGAGCATCGATTCGTGCTCGACGGCGCCGTCGAGGGCTTGGTCCGGTGCGAGGGTGTCCGGCTCGCCGGGCAGTCTGCTGGGCATGGCCAACAGCCAACCGCTGTCGCTCGTTTGGGTCGGGAGCCAGCACGGAGGCCATGCCAGGGGCCACTATGGGGGCCAGACTTCACGTGCTGTGGGGAGAGGGGATGAGCGACACGGGGATCGGTGCGCTGCTCATCAGGCTGCGTACCGAGCGTGGCTGGTCCCAGCAGCGGGTGGCCGATGAGTACAACGCCCTGGAGGGGCGTGCCACCAAGACGGGCAAGGAGATCGGGCGCTACGAGCGCGAGGTACGCATCCCGGTGCCGTACACGCGGAAATACCTGGCGCAGGTGTTCGGCATCGATGCCACGGAACTCGACCGAGCGGTTGTGGTCAGCAAGAGCCGGCGGAACGGCGGCGGCCCGGAAGACGCGCAACAGACGCTGCCCGCGCAGCCCATGGCGCGTCCGCACACCGTGGTGGGGGCTGTGTCGGTGGATGCGGTGGTCTCGGCGGAGTTCGCCCGGTTCATCGCGCACCGCAACGCCGACGAGTTCGTCGTAGAGCAGTTGGAGGCCGATGTCGCTCGGCTCGCCCGTAGCTACGTCAGTCACCCGCTGCTGGAGCTGTATGTCGAGATCAAGCGGCTGCGGAACGGGGCGTTCGAGCTGTTGCGCGGGCGGCAGCATCCCCGGCAGACCACTGACCTGTACGTCGCGGCCTCCCGCCTCTGCGGCCTGACCGCTCACGTGTGCCTGGACCTGGGTGACTACGACTCCGCGGCCACACACGCTCGCACTGCCCGGGCGTGCGCGGAGGCTGCCGGCCACGAAGGGATGTTGGCCTGGGTGCGAGCCGTTGAGTCCTTGATCGCCTACTGGACTGGACGGTACGAGCAGGCCGCGCGGCTGGCGCAGGCGGGTCGTCAGCACCGGGCGGGCGGGAGCATTGGGGCTCGGCTGGCGAGCCTGGAGGCGCGGGCGCTGGCCATAGTGGGAGACCGGGTGGGTGTAGTGGCCGCGCTGGCGGATGCCGAGCGCTCTCGCGAGGCGATGGTGGGTCTCGACGAGGGGCCAGGCATCTTCGCTTTCCCGGCTGCCAAGCAGTTCACGTACGCCGGTACGAGCTACCTGGCGGTGGGCGGGCGGGAGCACGTCCAGCAGGCCATCGTCAGCGCGGACACCGCGATCCGGCTCTACCGCAGCGCCGAGGACGACGACCAATCGGTGGGCGACCTGTTCGCCGCCCATGTCGATCTCGCCCGCGGCCATCTGCTTCTGGGCGATCTGGACGGCACTGAGGCGGTGCTCGCCTTCGTCCGCGACTCCTCGCCGGAGCGCATGTCGGCCAGCATCGTGCGCCGGCTCATCGCTCTGGGCCGGGAGCTGAGCGGGCCGCAGTACGGTGGAACCGCGCAGGCGGCACACCTGCGTGAACGACTCCACCACACGGCCGTCCTCGCGGCCTCACCCGCCGCCCCTCCCACGGAGCTGCCGACGTGACCGAACTGTCCGCCGCACACGCCGCCGCCGTCACCGACCGGGGCCGCCTCGCCGGAAGCGCCTACAGCAGTGATCGGGATCTCGCCGCTCGCCAGTCGCTCTACCGGTGGCAGACGCCTCGTTACGACCTGCCCGGTATCGTCGCCGAGAAGCTGAGCGGCGTGCGCGGACGTGTGGTCGATGTCGGCTGCGGCAACGGCAAGTTCATTCAGCGGCTTCGCGAGGACCGGCCCGATCTGGCCCTGTTGGGTCTGGACATCGCTCCTGGCATCCTTACTGGCGTCCCCGGCCTGGTCGCTGTAGCGGACGCGACCCGCCTGCCGCTGGCGACCGAGAGCGTCGATGCCGCCCTGGCGCTGCACATGCTTTACCACGTCTCCGACATCCCACGAGCGGTCAGAGAACTGTCCCGCGTAGTCACCCGTGACGGGTTGGTGATCGCCTCCACCAACAGCGACCGGGACAAGGCGGAACTCGACGACCTGTGGCAGCGGGCTGCGGGCGACGTCCTCGGCACCGGACGCGGCCCGGCCCGTATATCGCTCAGCGCCCGCTTCTCCCTGGAGAAGGCCCCGGCCTTCCTGGGCGAGGAGTTCGGGCGGGTGGAGACGATGGAACTGCCCGGCACCATCACGGTCGACGATCCTGAGCCGGTCATCGCGCATATGGCTTCCTACCGGGCCTGGGCGGACCAGCACGACGAGCCCTTCGAGGCCACGATCGAGCGGGCCCGCACCATCCTCGTTGATCACATCGACCGACACGGGGCCTTCGAGATCACGTGCCTCGGCGGCGTCCTCGTCTGCCGTCGCTGAGAGCCGAGTCGGCTATCGGTGTCGACCGCGCTCCGTAAGCCGATCGTTCACCGTCGTGGGCGTTGGCTGTTGCGCGGGCGCGACGGGTGTGGCGATACGGGTGCTTCGCTTGCGCGCGGCCTGCGCTCGCCTGTTGGGCTGGACGGTAATGCGCCAGTTGAGGACTTCGGCGGGGCGATCGGCGGTATCGAGTTCTTGCAGGGCGGCGACTTCGG
Organism: Streptomyces sp. NPDC007095; assembly: GCF_040634475.1. Lineage (NCBI taxonomy): Bacteria > Bacillati > Actinomycetota > Actinomycetes > Kitasatosporales > Streptomycetaceae > Streptomyces > Streptomyces sp. NPDC007095. The sequence goes on along the minus strand of NZ_JBEYFS010000074.1, from coordinate 47,755 downwards.
CCAAGAGGTGTCGGGGGGTGTGGCCGGCGGTCTCGGCGCGGGCGAGGCTTGTGGTGAGGGCGGGCCAGGCGGGATCGGCGAGGACGCGGTCGGCGTGGTCTGGGAGGGCTGCGCGCAGATCCTGCTCGAAGCGGCTGATGGTGGTGGCGCGTGGGGCGCGTCGGGTGAGATCTGCCAGGACTGGCTGCGCGGCTTGCTGGTAGCCGGCCTGTAGGTGGCGGAAGGCTTCTTCGGCTGCTGCGGCCTGCTGCTCATGGCCGCGTTGCTCGTGCCACTTGGCGGCTGCGCGCGCGACGTGGAGCGCGGCGAAGACCAGGGCGATGGCGAGTCCACCCGGATCGTGTGTGGCGTAGGCGAGTTCCTTGGCGGCTTCCCGGAGGTAGGTGGCGGCCCGATGGTCGGCTCGGATCGCCGAGCGGCGGGCTCGGTTGAACTCCCTTGCCGCTGCTTGCAGTTCGGCCCGGTGCGCGCCGTGGGTGGCGAGGGCCAGGTTGTGGAGGGTGTCGCCGAAGGCATCCAGGTGTCCCTGAGCCGCGACGTCGTCGTCCGAGTCGAGAAAGGCGTGGGCTTGGCGGATGGCGGTTTCGGCGCGATGCCATGGTTCGGCCGGGTCCGCCACCTGCTGGGGCCGGTCGGCCAGGTCCTGGGTGGCGAGGCGTTCGCACAGGCGGTTGTAGGACAGGTCGGGAGCGAGCTTTGATCCGCCGTACCAGACCGGCTCTCCGCTGGCGGTGTCGCCGGGCGCGGCCAGGCTGTAGCCGGTCACCTCGCCGGTCTCGGAGCCGATGCGTGGCCTGACCTGGATGCCGAGGGACCGCAGCACAGTGAAGTACTCGTCGATGCTGCGTACGGCGGCGGCGACCGCGTACGACTGCTCGCGCAGCCACTCCCGCGCGGTGTCCTTCTGGCCCTGGCGCTCGGCCTTGGCCCGCTCGGCGCCGGTCGGAGTGCGCGGGGCGGTGAGGTCGCCGGACTTGAGGCGGCGCAGCCCGAACTCGGCCTCGATCTTGCGGCATTCCCGTTGTGCCCGCCAGCCGTCTCGGTTCGTACGGGGGCGGCGGCCATCGGCGCGAACGGTGGTGGCCATGATGTGGATGTGGTCGTCGGCGTGCCGGACCGCGATCCATCGGCACGCCCGCTCGTCGCCTTCGGGGGCGATGCCCGTTGCGGCCACTACGCGGCGGGCGACCTCTGCCCACTCGGCGTCGGTGAGGTAGCGGTCGCCGGGCGCGGTGCGTACCGGGCAGTGCCACACGTGCTGCGGGGGCTTCTTGCCGCCCAGCTCGCGGGTGCGGAGGTCGACATGGTGGTCCAGGCGCCTGGCGAGCTGGGTGTATGTGGCTTCGGGATCCCGGCCGGGGTCGGGGGCGCCGGCCATGTCCCAGGCAGCCACGATGTGCGGGTCGGTGTGCTCGTCGCGCCGTCCTTTGCCGAAAAGGTAGTTGATCAGGCCCGGCGTGCTGGCACCGGTGGAGACATCAGGCACCATGGCCGGCACCCTCCGCCAGGAGCTGGTCGATGAGCCGGTAGCTGGCCTCGGCCGTGTGCTCGACGCGGGCCAGCACCGCCTCGGCGCGCTCAGGAACAGTTCCTCGGTGGATGGCTCCGGTGATCTGGTTGAGGTTGTTGCCGACGCGGTTCAGCGCGACGGTGTGGGCCTCGATGGCTTCGATCAGAGGACGGATGGGATCGTCCTCCGGGCTGCCGATCAGGCCGGCCTTGCCGAGGGCGACGGCGAGCGCGGCGTCGCCGACGAACCCGGCGAACTTCTGGCCACGCCGCTCGGCCTCCGTGGCGATGATGCGGACTGCGGTCGGGGTGAAGCGGATTGTCTTCTCTTGGTCGCGCTTCTCGGTGGTGCGCTTGCGGTTCATGAGTGCAGGCAGCACCGGGGCGTCGGGCTCGCGCCAGGAGGGCTGCTCGACAGGGGAGCGGTTGACGGCAGGCGGCTCGGCATACGGTGCAACGGAGTTGGCGGTGAGCGCGGTACTGGGTGCGGTCATCTCCTCCTCTGGCTCGGGCGCCCGCTGGCGCTCGGCCTCCTCCTCCGTCACCCCTGGGGCGGGGGCAAGCGCGGACGAAGCCTCGTTAGAGGCTCGTTCGCTCCAGCTTGCTGCTGTTCGGCGGGCCAGGCCGAGTAGTCCCCTGCGGCGGTGGTTGTCGTTGCTGGTGTCGTGCATGGTGATGCTCCGGTGGCGTGTGGCGGGGCCCTGTCACGTCCGTCCCATGCGTTGCAGGGCTGGTCAGGACAGGTACGGACAGGGCGGCAGGTACGGAGTGATCCGTCTTGGGGAGGAGGCCCGTCCCCGCACTGACCTGCGCGGGGACGGATGCGACGGACTGAGACGGAACGAAGCGGGGCTAGTGGGCGCGCTTGACGCCAGGGGTGCCGCCGGCCAGGCCGACAGGCAGCGAACCCGAAGGGGCGGCTGGCGGAAGGCGGCGGCCCGAATGCGTGGGTGCGGGCGCCGCTTCGGACGGTTCGGGGCAGTAGCGGGCCCAGGCGTCAAGGAACTGGTTGCGGGCGTATGCCTTGGCCTGCCTGCCGTTCTCGAAGCGGTGGTTGGCCGGGCTGATCTCGAAACCCCGCAGAAGGTTGGCCAGGTGGTAGGCGTTCAGCCCCTTGGTCCCGTACTCGGCCCAGGGCGCCTCGGAGTCCTGGAGGAGGGCGGCGAGCAGGTCTTGGCTACGGAGGGCCTCCTTGTTGCCCTCCTGCTCGAAGACGCGGCGGATGTCACGCAGCAGCCGCGTCCTCAGGGTCGTCTGCTCGTCCTGGACCACCTCGTTGCGCGTCATTGCCAGGCAGGCGGCGCGTGCCTGCGCGGGCCAGTCTCCGCCCGCCAGATCGGCGACGATGACCAACGGCTCCCAGGTGTCTGCGGCCCGGTCCTCGACGGGCATCTTCGGCACCAAGCCCGCAGCGGTGCCACGCAGCGGGATCAGCCAGGCGGCCAGCCGGTCGCGCAGCGCGTTCAGTTCGGGCACCGAGTACCGCGAGCGGAAGGGAGTGATCCGCTCGCCCGGCTTGCGCTTCTGCATGCGGAGCACGACCGCGCGGTCCATGATCGTGTCCGGCAGGTCGCCGATCCCGGCCAGCGCGGCCATGGCGAAGGTGGGAAACGCCGTCGGTTTGTGTTCCGGCCCGGAGATCCGCCAGGCGGGCCGGTTGCGCTGGTGCCCGGCGTTCAGCAGGCCGCGCAGATCCTCCTTGTCGCCCGCCTTGGGGCCGAAGATGGTGTCGGCCTCGTCCACGAGCAGCGTCGGCGGGTTCTTGCCGATGATGCGGAAGACCACTGCGGGAGACGTGTTTACCGTCATCATCGGCTGGTGCACGGTCTCGTGGAGCACGTCCAGGACACGAGACTTGCCGCATCCTTTGGTCGGACCCACCACCGCGAGTCGCGGAGCGTGTTGCAGAGCGGGCTGGATGTGGGTGGCCGCCACCCACAGGGTGACCGCGGTCAGAGCCTCCTCGCTCGGCAGCACCACGTACCGGCCGATCGCCGCACGCAGTTCGTCCAGCAGCACGGCTCCTTCGTCGATCGGCTCGCCGACAACCACACCGGCACGGTCCCCGGTCCCCGATCCGCCGTCGGATACCACGGTCCCCGCAATGTCGTGGGGACCGTCGTCCTCACGACGGTCCCCAACTGCGGTCCCCGCGTCCGGAGTTCGGGGACTGGATCCGGGGACCGACTGCCCGGAAATCACCGCTCGGTCAGCGCTCGGAGCGGCGTCCGTCCCGCCCGGACGAACTTGGTCTGCGCCCGTTGGTGCGATCAGTAGGCGGCTGACCTGCGCATGTTCCCCACCGGCGGATATCCGGTCCACGACCGGAACGCTGGTCCCCGACGCGTCGCGGGACCGGTCCCCGACTTCCGGCACCTGCCGATCAACATCGTTGTGCGCCTGGTCCCCGGTCCCCAAATCAGGGGATCCTGCGTCCGTCTGGTCTGCGCCGCGCCAGGGGACACCCTGGCCGGGGACAGCGGCCTCGGGCCAGTTGGCTTTGGGGACCGTGTTCGGACTGGTGGTGGACGTAGAGTCCTCCATAGACGTTCCTCTCAGGCGAGGGGCAGGACGGGCAAGGTCCAGCCCCTCACCGGCTTGTTCGTTCAGGGATGGGCGAAGTGCGGGGGACTCTCCGGCCCTTGGCGTTGGCGCGCTGAGGGCCGTTTCCGTGTCCGGGGCTTTGGTCGGCTCAGGAGGCCAGACCCCACTCGCCCCGGCCGTCGTTCAGCGCGCGCTCGTAGCGCAGCAGCTCGGCCTCGGCGTACAGCACCCGCTTGCCGATCTTGATCCCGCGCGGGCCTTTCTCGATCTGGCGCCAGTAGCGGACGGTGCTCTCGGCTGTGCGGTAGCGCTCGGCGACCTCGGCGGTGGTCAGGTATCGCATGCGTTCCTAATCGACTAGGTGACGTTCCTATCTGCATAAAGTATGCTTGACGGTCGCCGGTTAACCAAATCGGATAGTGTGTGTTACAATTGGGATAGTGATGATCGTGGTGGAGGTTCGATGGCAGGCGACAAGGTCGACGGCGGTGAGGTGCCGCTGCTCTACAGCGAGGGCAACATCGCTGCTCGCGTGGCGCTGGAGCGCGAGGTCAGGGGGTGGAGCACGACGGAGCTGGCGGACCGGGTGTCCAAGGCCGGCGTCAAGATGAACCAGACCGCGGTCTGGCGCATCGAGAACGGCACCCCGCGCCGCCGCATCAACGTCGACGAGGCGCTCGCCTTCGCCCGCGTCTTCGAGCTGCCCCTCGAAGAGCTGATGTCGCCATCGCTGGAAGGGCTGGATCTCGACAGCAGACGGCTCGTCCAGGAAGCCGTCGAGGCGTACTACGAGACACGGGACGCCGAAGATCGCCTGCACCACGCCGTCGTCGGCATCGCCGAGCACATTCAGGCTCACCCCGACAGCTCACGAGCCATCCACGAGCAGTGCCTTCGCCTGATGGGTGACGAGCGCGACGCGCGCACCCTCACCGAGCACATCGAGGGCGGCGGCTACTACCGATAACCAACCCAAGGGAGAAGCCACTTGGCCAACATTCAAAAGCGCCCCAACGGCAAATGGCGGGCCCGCTACCGCGACCTCGACGGCAAGGAGCACGCCCGTCACTTCGACCGCAAACTCGACGCCCAGCGCTGGCTCGACGAGGTAACGGCCAGCGTGGTCACCGGCCTTTACGTCGACCCGCGCGCCGGCAAGATCTCATTCGAGAAGTACGCGACGAAGTGGGAGGGCGAGCAGATCGCCGGTGAGGCGGGCGCCCGTATCACTGACAACGCACTGCGGGTTCACCTGATACCCGCGCTCGGCTCCTACGCGATGGCGTCCCTGCGCCGCAGCCACATCCAGGCCCTCTTCAAGAAGCTCTCCGAGCAACTGGGCCCCGGCAGCGTACGCAACGTCCACGACGTCCTGGTCCGCGTCATGACGGCGGCCGTCGAGGACAAGGTCATCGCCGTGACCCCCTGCAAGCGGATCACGCTCCCGTCCATGCCCGATGAGGAGTTCACTCCGCTCACCGTCGCGCAGGTCGAGGCGATGCTCGGAGCGATGCCGCCGTACATCCGAACGGCGATCGTCGTCCTGGCCGGATCAGGCTTGCGCATAGGCGAGTTGCTCGGCCTCAAGCTCTCGGACGTCGACTTCAAGAGCGGCACGATCCGCGTCGAGCGCCAGCGTCTCCAGTCCGGCCTGATCGGTCCGCCGAAGACCGGCAAGTCCCGGCGTACGGTCCCGGTCGGCGAGGTCGTTACGGACGCGCTCCTCACCCACCTCGCCGCACGGCCCTCGAAGGAGTGGCTGTTCACGATGGAGGAGGGCGAGCCCCTCAACTACCGCCGTTGGAAGACCGAATGGAACTGCGCCCGTAGGGCGCTCCAGGCGGCGGAGAACGAGGCAGCCGAGCGCGCGGGGCGCAAACCCGTTGAGCTGCCGCACATGGTGACTCACGACCTGCGCCACTTCTACGCCTCCGCCCTCATCGCTGGCGGAGCGAGCGTCAAGCAGGTTCAGCTCGTCCTCGGCCACGCGTCCGCCGTCATCACGCTGCGGATCTACGCGCACCTGTGGCCGGGTGAAGAAGACCGCACCCGGACCGTCATGGACGCCGTTCTCGGCGGCCTGCGGACCGGGTGCGGACCGGAAGACCAAACGACCAAGGAAATCGCAGGTCAAACGGCATGATCGAAGATCAAGCCTTCTTGGTCTCCCAGAAGATCTTGTCGATCTGGGCGATGTAGTCCAGCGCCTTCTGGCCCGTGGCCGGGTCCGTGGACGCCTTGGCGGCCGAGAGGGCCTTCAGGGTGTCGTTGACCAGCTGGTGCAGCTCCGGGTACTTCTCGAAGTGCGGGGGCTTGAAGTAGTCGCTCCAGAGCACCGACACGTGGTGCTTCGCGAGCTCGGCGCGCTGCTCCTTGATGACGGTGGCGCGAGCCTGGAAGTGCGGGTCGTCGTTGCCGGCCATCTTTTCCTGGACGGCCTTCACCGACTCCGCCTCGATGCGGGCCTGGGCCGGGTCGTACACACCGCAGGGCAGGTCGCAGTGCGCGCTGACCTTGACCTTGGGGGCAAACAGGCGGGAGAGCATTGAGCTGTCCTTCCTCGTGATCGTCTTCTCAGGTGGGACATTACTCCGTGGGAGACGTCTTTTCTCGAGTGCCCCCATGGGCTTAGGACAAAAGTCCAGGGTGAGACTGGGACTGGTGGAGGATGGACCGGGGAGGTGCCGGTGATGCCGGAGCTGTCGCAGGAGACCGAGCGTGGGAGGGCCGTGCTGCCGTTCGGGGCGGCCGAGGTGACGGGGCCCTCCATGGTGCCCACGCTCCAGCACGGAGATCGGCTCGTCGTGCAGTACGGGGCCCGGGTCAGGGCCGGTGACGTGGTCGTTCTGCGCCATCCGTTCCAGCAGGACCTGCTGGTCGTGAAGCGGATCGCGGAGCGGCGCGAGGGGGGGTGGTGGGTGCTCGGGGACAACGCCTACGCGGGTGGGGACAGCACCGACTACGGGACCGTGCCCGAGGATCTCGTCCTGGGAAAGGTGCGTTTCCGCTACCGGCCCCACCTGCCGGGTCAGCGCTCGCCGTTCGCACTTGTCCGCTGGGCGCTCGGCGCCGCCAGGCCCGTGCTCTCCGACCGGTCGGCCTCCAGGCGTTTGCGGGCCCGGTAGGCGGCCACGTTGGCGCGGGTCGCGCAGCGGTCCGAGCAGTAGCGCCGGGAGCGGTTCGTCGACGTGTCCAGGTACGCGTTGCGGCAGGGGGCCGCCTCGCAGAGGCCGAGGCGGTCCACGCCGTACGCGGTGAGGTGGAAGGCGAGCCCCATGGCGGCGATCGCCGCGTAGCCCGCGGTCGCGTTCGACGGGTGGTCCGCCAGGTGCATGTGCCACAGCGGGCGCCCGTCGTCGTCCCGGTGGTCGTGCCCGGAGATCTGCGGGCTGACGGGGAACTCCAGGAGGAGTGAGTTCAGCAGGTCCACGGACAGGGTCTCGTCGCCGCCGTCGGCCGCCTCGAAGACGGCGCGCAGCCGGCCGCGGACCGACCGGAAGCGGGTGACGTCCGCGTCCGTGGCGCGGCGGGCCGCGGAGGAGTTCCCTCCGAAGAGGTCCCGGACCGCCTCGACCGAGGTGAGCGAGTCCTTGCCCCGGGTCGGCTCCTCGGTGTTGACGAGGCGTACCGCGTAATCCGAGTAATAGGCCAGTTCCACTTGTAGTCCTTACGGAGGCGCTCTATCGTCGTGCGTGCGGTCAGGTAACGGCTGATTGTGCTTCCAGGGTATTACGTGGGCGAGTGAAGGCGAACGGAGAAGGGACTTCCATGACCGTCGGCACCGGAATCGACAGCGACGAGATCCACGGCAACGGAACCGACTGGCACGCCTGGCAGGAGAGCTGGGACCGGCAACAGGAGTGGTACATGCCGGACCGCGAGGAGCGCTTCCGGGTGATGCTCGACATGGTCGAGGCCCTGGTCGGCCCGGAGCCGCGCGTCCTCGACCTGGCCTGCGGCACCGGCACCATCACGGCCCGGCTCCTCGACCGCTTCCCGAAGGCCACCAGTACCGGGGTCGACCTCGACCCGGCGCTGCTCACCATCGCCGAGGGAACCTTCGCGGGCGACAAGAGAGTCTCCTTCGTCACGGCCGACCTCAAGGACCCGCACTGGGTGACCCGGCTGCCGTACGACTCGTACGACGCCGTCCTGACCGCCACCGCCCTCCACTGGCTGCACAGCGAACCCCTCGCGGTCCTCTACGGTCAGGTCGCCCAGCTCGTCCGCGACGGTGGCGTCTTCATGAACGCCGACCACATGATCGACGAGTCCACGCCTCGGATCAACGCGGCCGAGCGCGCCCAGCGACACGCCCGGATGGACCAGGCCAAGGCGCGCGGGGTGCTCGACTGGGCCGCATGGTGGGAGCTGGCGGCCCAGGACCCCGCCCTCGCCGCGCCGACCGCCCGCCGCTTCGAGATCTACGGGGAGCACGCCGACGGCGACATGCCGTCCGTCGACTGGCACACGCGCGTGCTGCGCGAAAAGGGCTTCGGGGAGGCGCGGGGGGTGTGGCGGTCGCCGTCCGACGCGCTGGTGCTGGCGGTGAAGTAGACAGGCCGCGGGGGTCCGGACGAAGAATCCGGGCGCGAACCGAACGAAGAAGGGGCGGTACGGGAATCCCGTACCGCCCCTTTCCTCCTGTCCGTGGCTCAGAGCACCTTGGACAGGAACGACTGCGTCCGCTCGTGCTGCGGGTTCGTCAGTACGTCACGCGGGTGGCCGGACTCGACCACCACACCGCCGTCCATGAAGACCAGCGAGTCGCCCACCTCGCGGGCGAAGCCCATCTCGTGGGTGACGACGATCATCGTCATACCGGACTCGGCGAGGTCGCGCATGACGTCGAGGACGTCACCGACCAGCTCCGGGTCGAGCGCCGAGGTCGGCTCGTCGAAGAGCATCAGCTTCGGGTCCATCGCCAGCGCGCGGGCGATGGCGACACGCTGCTGCTGCCCGCCGGAGAGCTGCGAGGGGTAGCTGGCCGCCTTGTCGGCCAGGCCGACGCGCTCCAGGAGCTGCTCCGCACGCGCCCGGGCCTGGGTCCTGCTGATGCCCTTGACCTGGACCGGGGCCTCCATGACGTTCTCGAGCGCCGTCATGTGCGGGAACAGGTTGAAGCGCTGGAAGACCATGCCGATGTCCCGGCGCTTCAGCGCGACCTCGCTGTCCTTGAGCTCGTACAGCTTGTCGCCCTTCTGGCGGTAGCCGACCAGCTCCCCGTCGACGTACAGCCGGCCGGCGTTGATCTTCTCCAGGTGGTTGATGCACCTCAGGAAGGTCGACTTGCCGGAGCCGGAGGGGCCGATGAGGCAGAAGACCTCGCCGGGCCTGACCTGCAGGTCGATGCCCTTGAGGACCTCGACCGCGCCGAAGGACTTGTGCACGCCTTCGGACTTCACCATCGGCGCACCGGAAATGTCTTTGCCGGTTTCCTTCTCGGTCATGCCGTCGCCCCCTTCCGGCTCGACAGGGACGTCAGATTGGCCTTGATCTTCTGCCACGGGGTGGGCGGCAGCTGACGGCTCGAACCGCGGGCGTAGTACCGCTCCACGTAGTACTGGCCCACGCTCAGGACCGAGGTCATGATCAGGTACCAAGCGGCGGCCAGGAAGAGCATCTCCACCGGGGCGCCGGAGGTCTGTCCGATGTCCTGGGCGTACCGCAGGAGTTCGTAGTACTGCACTGCCGACACGAGGGAGGTCGTCTTGAGCATGTTGATGACCTCGTTGCCCGTGGGCGGCACGATCACGCGCATCGCCTGCGGGATGATGATCCGCCGCAGCGTCTTGCCGTGGCTCATGCCCAGCGCGTGCGAGGCCTCGGTCTGGCCCTCGTCGACCGAGAGCAGACCGGCACGGCAGATCTCGGCCATGTACGCGGCCTCGTTCAGGCCCAGGCCCAGCAGCGCCGTCAGGAACGGCGTCATGAAGCTGGACCAGTAGTCCTTGTAGATCGGCCCGAGGTTGATGTACTCGAAGACCAGACCCAGGTTGAACCAGACGAACAACTGGACGAGGACCGGGGTGCCGCGGAAGAACCAGATGTAGAACCACGCGATGGACGAGGTCACGGGGTTCTTCGACAGGCGCATCACCGCGAGCAGGATGCCGCCGAGGATGCCGATCGCCATCGAGAGCACCGTCAGCAGCAGCGTCTGACCGACGCCCTTGATGATGCGGTGGTCGAAGAAGTAGTCCGGTACGGCATGCCAGTTGATCTTGCCCTGGCCGAACGCGTAGATGATCGCGACGAGCACGGCGATCGCGATGGCGGCCGAGAGGTACCGTCCGTAGTGCCGGACGGGGATGGCCTTGATGGCCTCCGGCCCGGCCGGAGGAGTGTCCTCCGGCCCTGCCGTCTTGTCGATGTCAACAGTCACGGGTGTTGTTGCCTTTCAGTGCCCGCTCGCGCCCGCGGTCACTTTCCTCCGTTGACCGCGGCCGTCTTCACAGCGCCGGCCTCGACGCCCCACTTCGCTATCACCTTGTCGTACTCGCCGTTCTTGATGATCGCGTCGAGCGCGGCCTGCAGTGCGTCGCGGAGCTGCGTGTTGGACTTGGCGACCGCGATGCCGTACGGCGCCGCCTCGACCTGCTCGCCGACGAGCTCGAAGTCCTTGCCGCCGCCCGAGGTCTTCACTGCGTACGCGGCGACCGGGAAGTCCGAGGAACCGGCGTCGGCGCCACCGGCGCGCACCCGGGTCTGGGCCTGCTGGTCGTTGTCGTACGACTCGATGGCGATCTTCTTGCCGCCCGTGCACTTCTTCGACTCGGACTTGGCGAGGTCCTCCGAGACCGTGCCGCGCTGCACCGCGATCTTCTTGCCACAGAGGTCGGCCCAGGTCTTGATGTTCTGGGTCTTGCCCTTGGGGGTGTAGATCGAGACACCCGCGGTGAAGTAGTCGACGAAGTCGACGCCCTCGCCGACCTTCTTGCCGGTGTCGGCGTCGACGCCGTTCTGGCGGTCCGCGGTGTCCGTCATCGCGGACATCGCCATGTCGTACCGCTTGGAGCGCAGACCCGTGATCAGGGTGTCGAAGGTGCCGTTCTGGAACTCGAACTTCACGCCGAGCTGCTTGCCCATCGCGTCCGCCAGGTCGGGGTCGATACCCACGGTCTTGCCGGAGCTGTCCTTGAACTCGACCGGCGCGTACGCGATGTCCGAGCCGACCTTGATGACACCCGCGTCACGGATCGACGCGGGCAGCTTGGAGGCCAGCGGAGCTGAGGCGGCGCTCGAGGAGGAGCTGTTGGAGTCCTTCTTGGTCTGGTCACCGCAGCCGGTGAGGACCAGGGCCCCGGCGACCGCGATCGCGCCGACCGCTGCTATCCGGGACTGCGCGGCGGTCGTACGACGGGTGGTGCTTGCGGTCATGGTGGGTGCCTCCGGCGGATGAGGGAGTTGCCGATGGGTCGACGAGAACACACACCTTTGGGTGTCGCGACCTCGTGTGATGACGGCATCTTGCCATTCGGACTGCGCGCTTCAGGGGACTCGCTATGTCAAAATCGGATAACGGGTGACCCCCGAACCGCCGCGGACGGCTCCATCAGGGCCGGACCTTGTGCGGGAATCCCTCCTTCCGGCCGGAAGATCTTCGGCGCATCTCGCGATGCGGGCCGGCGCTACGCCGCACTTGTGGTGTCCTGAGGTCATGTCCGGGACTTGTCCGCATATCCAGGTATGAGTCATGTCACCGGCGTGTGAGCTTCGCGGTATGGACTCGTCGCCGACCTGGTCCGTCCGGTAAGAAGGTTCTTTACACCCCTCATCCGGGGCTCAGGGCGCGTGTGCGGCGCGCCCGTCGCGTATCCGCCCGTACGCAACCACGGCGGCAGGATTACGCGGTGCCCGCCCACCCCTCAACCAGGAGTGGTCACCCTCAAACAATGAAGACTTAAGGGGTAAAACAAAGTGGCAGCGGAGATCGTCAATCCTCGCAGCGACAGCAGTACTGGTCTTGAAGGCGACGTGGAGCCGGTCAATTCCGCCGGTTCCGTCGACACCGTCGGTTCGGACGGCTCCGTCGACTCCCTCGACTTCGACCCTGCCTTTGCGCTGCACCGTGGCGGCAAGATGGCCGTGCAGGCCACCGTGCCCGTCCGTGACAAGGACGACCTGTCCCTGGCGTACACGCCCGGCGTGGCGAAGGTGTGCAGCGCCATCGCCGAGCAGCCCGAGCTCGTCCACGACTACACGTGGAAGTCGTCCGTCGTCGCTGTGGTGACGGACGGCACGGCGGTGCTGGGACTCGGTGACATCGGCCCGGAGGCGTCCCTTCCCGTGATGGAGGGCAAGGCCATTCTGTTCAAGCAGTTCGGCGGGGTGGATGCCGTGCCGATCGCGCTGGACTGCACGGGCGTCGACGAGATCGTGGAGACCGTGGTCCGGCTCGCTCCCTCGTTCGGGGGCGTCAACCTGGAGGACATCTCGGCACCGCGGTGCTTCGAGATCGAGCGCAAGCTCCAGGAGCGGCTGGACATTCCCGTCTTCCACGACGACCAGCACGGGACCGCGATCGTGACGCTGGCGGCGCTGCGGAATGCCGCGAAGCTGACCGGGCGGACGCTGGGCGATCTGCGTGCGGTGATCTCGGGGGCGGGGGCGGCCGGGGTCGCCATCGCCAAGTTCCTGCTGGAGGCGGGGATCGGCGACGTGGCGGTCGCGGACCGCAAGGGCATCGTCTCCGCGGACCGGGAGGACCTGACCGACGTCAAGCGGGAGCTCGCCGGGATCACCAACAAGGCGGGGCTCACGGGGTCGCTGGAGTCGGCGCTCGCGGGTGCGGACGTCTTCATCGGCGTGTCCGGGGGTACGGTGCCGGAGCCGGCGGTGGCGTCGATGGCCGAGGGGGCCTTCGTCTTCGCCATGGCCAACCCGAATCCCGAGGTGCACCCCGAGATCGCCCACAAGTACGCGGCCGTGGTCGCCACCGGGCGGTCGGACTTCCCGAACCAGATCAACAACGTGCTGGCGTTTCCCGGGATCTTCGCGGGGGCGTTGCAGGTGCGGGCGTCTCGGATCACCGAGGGGATGAAGATCGCGGCGGCGGAGGCGTTGGCCGCGGTCGTCGGGGACGACCTTGCCGCGGACTATGTGATTCCGTCGCCGTTCGACGAGCGGGTGGCTCCTGCGGTTACCGCGGCGGTGGCTGCGGCTGCTCGGGCCGAGGGTGTTGCCCGCCGCTGACGCGGCCGCGTGATTCCAGGGCCTCGCCGGGTTGCTCCTGGCGGGGCCCTGTTCTCTGTCCCCGATCGGTCCGTACGGGTCCCCTTCCTTCGCCCCCGCCGCCCCTGCCCGTCCCATCCCCAGGGGCTCTGCCCCTTCGACCCCGCAGGGGCTCCGAGGGGCTCCGCCCCTGGCCCCCGGGCGGGGAGCCCGCGGGGGCAGGGAGCTGCGCCCCCTGCCTCGGACCCCCTCCAGGGGTTGCGTCCCTGGGCCCGGCGGGGGTGCGCGCCTGACCCCGTGGGGCTGCGTCCCTGACCCCGGCGGGGCTGCGCGCCTGACCCCGGCAGGGCTGCGCGCCTGACCCCGGCAGGGGTGCGCCCCTGCGCCCGGTGGGGCTTCGCCCCCCGGATCTCTCCGGTAGGGGCTTCGTCCCGGACCTCCGTAGGGCTTTGCCCCTGGGCCACCGCGGGCCTGCGCCCTCGCCCTCCGGTGGGGCTTCGCCGGTGTGACGTGGGGCGTGAGGGTGGCGGGACGTGTGTCACAGGGGGACGTGGTTCCGCCGGGCGGGGGCGGAGCCTATCGTCAAGGTCATGTTCGCTGCCTACGCCGCCCGCATTGACCGTGACCAGCCGCTCACCGGCCTGGAGTTGGGGGAGCGCCCGGCCCCCGAGCAGAAGCCCGGCTGGACCACCGTGAACGTCAGGGCCGCGTCCCTGAACCACCATGACCTCTGGTCCCTGCGCGGCGTCGGTCTCTCCGAGGACAAGCTGCCGATGATCCTCGGATGCGACGCGGCCGGCGTCGACGAGGACGGCAACGAAGTCGTGCTGCACTCGGTCATCGGACAGACGGGGCACGGGGTCGGCCCGAAGGAGCCCCGTTCCATCCTCACCGAGCGCTACCAGGGCACGTTCGCCGAACAGGTCTCCGTCCCGACGTGGAACGTCATTCCCAAGCCCAAGGAACTCTCCTTCGAGGAGGCCGCCTGTCTGCCGACCGCGTGGCTGACGGCCTACCGCATGCTGTTCACCAACGCCGGAGTACGGCCCGGCGACTCCGTCCTTGTCCAGGGTGCCGGCGGCGGCGTGGCGACCGCCGCGATCGTGCTCGGCAAGGCCGCCGGTCTTCGGGTCTTCGCCACCAGCCGGGACGAGGCCAAGCGCAAGCGGGCCGTCGAGCTGGGGGCCGTGGAGGCACTGGAGTCCGGCGCACGGCTGCCGCAGCGCGTGGACGCGGTCATCGAGACGGTCGGCGCGGCCACCTGGTCGCACAGCATCAAGTCGCTGCGGCCCGGCGGCACGCTGGTCATCTCGGGCGCGACGAGCGGCGACCGCCCCTCGCACGCCGAGCTCACCCGCGTCTTCTTCCTGGAACTCAAGATCGTCGGTTCCACGATGGGCACCAAGGACGAGCTGGAGGATCTGCTGTCCTTCTGCGCCGCCACGGGTGTGCGACCCGTCATCGACGAGGTGCTTCCGCTGGACCGGGCCCGGGAAGGGTTCGAGCGGCTGTCGGCGGGCGATCAGTTCGGGAAGATCGTTCTCGCGGTGGGATGAGCGTGAGGGTGGGGGATTGAGGGGTTCCTCGGCCGTTCGGGCCGGGGTGTAGTGCGGGGCGGTCGCGGCGGGCTCGGGAGAATTCGGGCCCGCCGTTTCGCGTACCAGATGTCTTCGCGTACCGGATGTCAATTAGGGTTGACACTCGGCCTGATGTCAACTTAGATTGACGGCATGACCGAAGCAACGGATCTCGCCGAGCGTGCGGGTGATCGCGATCCACGGATCGGACTGCGGGCGGTCTCCGCGCTGCGGAGGCTGCTGGAGCAGTTGGAAGCGGTGCAGGTGCGCAGCGCGCGCAATCAGGGCTGGTCGTGGCAGGAGATCGCCGCGGAACTCGGAGTGAGCAGGCAGGCCGTGCACAAGAAGTACGGGAGGCAGTGATGTTCGAGCGGTTCACGAAGGACGCCCGGGCCGTGGTCGAGGGAGCGGTCGGACACGCCGAGCGCACGGGTGCCGAGGCGGTGGACGAGGAGCACATGCTTCTCGCCCTCCTCGACCGGGAGGGCAGCCGTGGCTCGTTCGCGCTGGCCTCGCTCGGTGCGGCCGGTCGTCGCGACTCGATGGAACGGGCGCTTGCCGAGGCGCGCCGGCGGGGTGGGCTCTCCCGCGCTGACACGGAGGCGCTCTCCGGGCTCGGGATCGACCTCTCGGAGATCGTCTCCCGGGTGGAAGAGGCCCACGGGGTCGGGGCGCTGGGATCGGGGAACGCCGGTGGTGGCGGGCGACGGTCAAGGCGTCGGCCGTTCGCCCCGGGGGCCAGGGACGTGCTGACGCGGTCCCTTCGTGCGGCGCTCGCCCGTCATGACCGGCACATCGGCGACGAGCATCTGCTGATGGCCCTGACTGCTCGGCCCGGTGTGCCGGCGGAGGTGCTCGCCGACCACGGGGTCACCTATGAGGCGGTCACGCGCGTGCTGTACGGCGGCGGGGAGGCCAAGGCGGGGTGAGCGGTCGGAGCCGGGGGCTTCTCCGGGATCCCCTGGCCGAAGCCCAGGGGATCCGCCCTCTCGGAACTCGAAGAGCCCCGGGCGACGCTGGGCGTCAGCTCTTCGGCGTGCGCAACGCGGCTCCGATGTGCGCCGCCGCCGTCGACAAGTGACCACGGGCCGCGCGGAGTTGGTCCTCCGTCACCCCGTGGTCGCGGGCCGCGTCGCGGATGTCGTCGCGGAAGCGGTCCAGGAGTCGTTCGAGGTCACGGGCGGGGTCGCCGGTGGAGTCCTCGTGGGCCCAGGAGGGTGCGTAGTCGGCGGGGAAGTCCTCCGGAGTGTCCGTGTACTCGGCGTACGCGGGCTTCGCCGACCCGGTGGCCGCCGCACCCGCGCGGCCGAAGCCGAAGTCCTTGCCGAAGGTCTTTCCGAAGTCGCCGAATTCCTTGGCCAGTTCGCTCAGGCCCTCACGGACCCCGTTCGGCCAGTCGCCGCGCGCGAAGCGGTCCTGGACCTGCTCCTGGACCCGCCGGGCCATGCGCTGCATCTCGTCCTGCGCCTCCTTGGCCTGGCGCCGCGCGCGCTGCGCCTCGTCGCGGGCCCGGCGGCTCTCGTCCTTCGCGCGCCGGTTCTGTTCCTTCCACTCCTGCTTGACCCGCCGCATCTCCTCCTTCGCGACCCGCCACGACTCCTTGTCGTGGGAGTCCCCGAAGTCGCCCGCGGGACCTTCGTGCTCCCCGGCGCCGGAGCCGCTCTTACCGCTGCGCCTCGCCTCGGTGGCCGCCGCCCGCATCTCTCGGCGAAGATCGCCCGCCGCGCCCCGCACATCGGCGCGGATCTCCGCGGCGAGCTCCGCGACCGACTCGCGGATCTCCAGCTCCAGGTCGGCCAGTTCGCCGCTGCGGTCGGCCAGTTCGGCGCGGCCCGCGTCCGTGATCGCGTACACCTTGCGACCGCCCTCGGTGGTGTGCGTGACCAGTCCTTCCGCCTCCAGCTTCGCCAGCCGGGGGTAGACGGTGCCTGCCGAGGGTGCGTACAGCCCCTGGAAGCGCTCCTCCAGGAGCCGGATCACCTCGTACCCGTGGCGGGGGGCCTCGTCCAGCAGCTTCAGCAGGTAGAGGCGCAGGCGGCCGTGGGCGAAGACGGGAGGCATGTCAGAGCACCTTCTTGTCGGTCGGGGTCTCCGGGGAGGTGGACGACCCGTCCTCGTGGGGCTCGTCCTCCGTCGTCGGCCTGCGGAGCATGGCGATGGAACCGGAGACGGTCACCGCCTTCAACTTGCCGTTGCCCGCGCCCAGTCGGCCGGTGATCTTCTTGGCGCCCCACTGGCCGCTGACCCGGAGGTCCTCGAAGGCGCTGGAGACCGTGCCGCTGGCGGTGTTGGCCTCCACCTCGGCGTCCGCGGGGTGCGGGAGGCGGATGGCGATCTCCCCCGAGACGTTCGACAGTTGGACGTCGGTGGGGGTGCCCGTGGGGTTGAGATCCACGATCATCGAGCCGCTCACCGATTCGGCGCGCACCGAGCAGCCCGAGGCCTCGACCACGGTCAGATCGCCTGAGACGGAGTGGAAACGGAGGTCGCCGGCGACGGCCTGGGCCTCCAGGCTCCCGGAGACGGTGTCCACGCGGACGGGGCCGGCGATCCGTACGAGGGTCGTGTCGCCCGTGACGCCCTTGACCTCCACCCGGTTCTCCATCCCGGAGACCACGGCGGCGGCGCCGACGACGCCCACCTCGACGGGGGTGCCGGCCGGGACGGCAAGTGTGACGACGGCGCTGCGGCGCCAGCCCTTGTGGTCGAGCCACTTGAGGAAGCCCTTCCAGGGCAGGTCCTCATACGCCACGGTGAGCGTGCCGTCCTGCTGGGTCACGAGCAGTGGCGGGCCCTCCAGCTCGGAAACCTCGAGGCGGGCGGAACCCTCGTCGGTCCCCACGACGTTCACCGTTCCGTTGACGACACGCACATGAAGTGCCGTCACGGGGTCGTCGAAGGTGAGCTTCCTCGGCTCTGCGACGGACCACTCGGACATGGTGCAGACCTCCCAACGACCCGACCAGACCGGACGCGTCTGGCGACGTAATCTGGACTCGACGCGCCATATCGCGTCTTCCGTCATTCACGATATATCGCGGATGCGGAAAGTCAAGGCACTCGTTTGGGGGAAGTGGGGCCCTCGCGATCGGGGCTTGCGGGTGAGCGGCGGGGACTTGACGGGCAAAACAGGCAATTCGAATCGGGGTCGATCTACGGTGTGCCCATGTCCACGACGCCCGACTCGTCCCAGGCCCAGGCCGCCGGCGCCCTGCTGCTCTGCCGGGCAGGGCACGAGTCCGTCGGCCTGGCCGCCCAGCTGTTGCGGGAGCGGATGCTGCTCACCGGGGCGGGCCCCGAGTGGAGCGTGCTCGTTCCCGAGGGAGAGCCCTGGCTGCACGGCGCCGAGCCCGTCGACCGCGTGGTCACGGGGTGGGCCACCGCCCTGGCCGTCAGCGCCCCCTGGCCCGTACTGGCCCTGTGGTGGGACGCGGACCGCAGCGGGCTCACCCTCGCGGCGGGCTTCCGGCGCAGTGTGGGCTACGAATGGCTGGCGAACGGCACCCCGGTCGGTGAGGACGAGGCGATGCGCACCTTCGCCACGCGGCTCGGCCTCGACCCGGTCCTCGACATGCAGGCGCTCGACCCGCTGACCAGGCCGATGTCTGGGGCGGACGCCCACGCGCGCCTGCGGGGACTGCTCGCCGTCCTCACGCGCGCGGGGGTGCTGCTGCCGGCCGGGCTCGGTCCCGGGGAGCCGGCCGACCGGCTCCTCGAGGTGGCCCGGATCCAGCCCGGTGCCGAGCAGATCGAGTGGAACGGGTGGCGTGCGGCGGTCCGGGCGGAGCTGGAGGCGGTGGAAGCCGCCGGGGCGGGTTCCTGGCTGCGCGGGCGCCGGGCCCGTGTCCTCGCGACCGGGCAGCTGGCCGCCGGGCTGCCGCTCACCGTGTGGGGCCTACGGCGCCACAGTGCCGGCTGGATCGTCGCGGGGACGCTCCTGATGCTCCACGGGGCGCTCGGCCTCGCGTACGACCGGCTGCGCGCCTTCGACTGACGCCCACCTGCTCTCGACGCCGGGGGCCTACTCCTCGTCGTCCTCGTCGTCCAGCCGCGCCAGCCACGTCGCCAGCCGCTCCACCGGCACCTCGAAGTCCGGGTTGAGGTCGACGAACGTACGCAGCTGCTCGGCGAGCCACTCGAAGGTGACCTCCTCCTCGCCGCGCCGCTTCTCCAGTTCCTCGATGCCACGGTCGGTGAAGTACATGGATGGTGCTCCGTCGCTGAAAGTGAAAGGGAACGCTGAGAAAAGGATAAGTGGGCCCACGGGGCGCCCGGAGGGCCTGGAACCCCGTATCACCGCCGGAACGGTGGCACAGGGAAGGGCCCGGCCTCCGGTGTTCTCGGAGGCCGGGCCCTTCACCGGACTTGAGCGGATCGAGGGCTACGCCTCGAACACCTCACGCACCAGCTGCTCCTGCTCGGCCTGGTGCCGCTTCGCGGAGCCCACGGCCGGGGACGAGCCGGCCGGGCGCGAGATGCGGCGCAGCCGCTCGGCGCCCGGGATGTCGGCGCCGACGGCCAGGTCCAGGTGGTCGATCAGGTTGAGCGCGATGAAGGGCCACGCGCCCTGGTTCGCCGGCTCCTCCTGGGCCCACAGGTACTTCTCGGCGTTCGGGTACTTGGCGATCTCCGCCTGGAGCTCGGCACCCGCGAGCGGGTACAGGCGCTCGATGCGGATGATCGCCGTGTCCGTGACGCCGCGCTTCTGACGCTCGGCCTCGAGGTCGTAGTACAGCTTGCCGGCGCAGAAGACGACCTTGCGGACCGCCGCGGCGTCGACCGAGTCGTCGCCGATGACGGGGCGGAAGGCGCCCGTGGTGAACTCCTCCGTCTTCGACGCGGCGGCCTTGAGGCGCAGCATCGACTTCGGGGTGAAGACCACCAGCGGCTTGTGGTGCGGGTTGTGCACCTGCCACCGCAGGAGGTGGAAGTAGTTCGACGGGAGCGTCGGCTGGGCGACCGTCATGTTGTTCTGCGCGCACAGCTGGAGGAAGCGCTCGATGCGGGCCGAGGAGTGGTCCGGGCCCTGGCCCTCGTAGCCGTGGGGGAGGAGGAGCGTGACGCCGGACGTCTGGCCCCACTTCTGCTCCGCGGCCGAGATGTACTCGTCGACGACCGTCTGCGCGCCGTTGACGAAGTCGCCGAACTGCGCCTCCCACATCACGAGGGCGTCCGGGCGGGCCAGCGAGTAGCCGTACTCGAAGCCCATGACCGCGTACTCGGAGAGCAGGGAGTCGTAGACGTTGTAGCGGGCCTGGTCGTCGGAGAGGTACTGGAGCGGGGTGAAGTCCTCGCCCGTGACCCGGTCGATCAGGACCGCGTGGCGCTGGCCGAAGGTGCCGCGGCGGGAGTCCTGGCCCGACAGCCGGACCGGAGTGCCCTCCAGGAGGAGGGAGCCGATGGCGAGGGTCTCGCCCATGCCCCAGTCGATCGTGCCGTCCTCGATCATCGCCGCCCGGCGCTGGAGCTGCGGCAGCAGACGCGGGTGGACGGTGACGTTGTCGGGGATGTTGACCTGGGACTCGGCGATCCGCTTGACGACCTCCTGGGAGACCGCGGTCTGCACGGCCACCGGGAACTGCGCCTGCGGGTCCGAGATCTGTACCTCGGCCCCCTGCGAGACGGCCTCGCGGACCTCGGTGAAGACCTTCTCCAGCTGGCCCTGGAAGTCCTGCAGCGCCTGCTCGGCCTCTTCGAGGGTGATGTCGCCGCGGCCGATCAGGGACTCGGTGTAGAGCTTGCGCACCGAGCGCTTCTTGTCGATCAGGTCGTACATCAGCGGCTGCGTGAACGCCGGGTTGTCCGACTCGTTGTGCCCGCGACGGCGGTAGCAGATGAGGTCGATCACGACGTCCTTGTTGAACGCCTGGCGGAACTCGAACGCCAGACGAGCGACGCGGACGACGGCCTCGGGGTCGTCGCCGTTCACGTGGAAGATCGGCGCCTCGATCATGCGGGCCACGTCGGTGGCGTACATGGAGGAGCGCGAGGACTCCGGGGCGGCGGTGAAGCCGACCTGGTTGTTGATGACGATGTGGACCGTGCCGCCGGTGCGGTAGCCGCGCAGCTGCGACATGTTCAGCGTCTCGGCGACCACACCCTGGCCCGCGAAGGCCGCGTCACCGTGCAGGGCGACCGGCAGGACGGTGAAGTCCGTGCCGCCCTTGTTGATGATGTCCTGCTTGGCGCGGGCGATGCCCTCGATGACCGGGTCGACCGTCTCCAGGTGGGAGGGGTTGGCGGCCAGCGAGACCTTGATCTGCTCGCCGTCCAGGCCGGTGAAGGTGCCCTGGGCGCCCAGGTGGTACTTCACGTCGCCGGAGCCGTGCATCGACTTCGGGTCGAGGTTGCCCTCGAACTCGCGGAAGATCTGCGCGTACGACTTGCCGACGATGTTGGCGAGGACGTTCAGGCGGCCGCGGTGGGCCATGCCGATGACGACCTCGTCCAGGCGGGACTCCGCGGCGCTGTCGATGACGGCGTCGAGGAGCGGGATGACGGACTCGCCGCCCTCCAGGGAGAAGCGCTTCTGGCCGACGTACTTCGTCTG
Source organism: Streptomyces sp. NPDC007095 (assembly GCF_040634475.1). Lineage (NCBI taxonomy): Bacteria > Bacillati > Actinomycetota > Actinomycetes > Kitasatosporales > Streptomycetaceae > Streptomyces > Streptomyces sp. NPDC007095. The sequence continues at coordinate 26,401 of NZ_JBEYFS010000074.1, read as the reverse complement.
CAGGAAGGTCTCGAAGGCCTCCGCCGCGTTCAGGCGGCGCAGGATGCGCAGCTGCTCCTCGCGCTCCGGCTTGGAGTGCGGGCGCTCGACGCGGTCCTGGATCCACTTGCGCTGCTTCGGGTCCTGGATGTGCATGAACTCGATGCCGGTGGTGCGGCAGTACGAGTCGCGCAGCACGCCGAGGATGTCGCGCAGCTTCATCATCGACTTGCCGGAGAAGCCGCCGACCGCGAACTCGCGCTCCAGGTCCCACAGGGTGAGGCCGTGCTCGGTGATGTCGAGGTCGGGGTGCTTGCGCTGGCGGTACTCCAGCGGGTCGGTGTCGGCCATGACGTGGCCGCGGACCCGGTAGGAGTGGATCAGCTCGAAGACACGGGCGGCCTTCGTGACGTCGTCGTCGTGGCTGGCGTCGATGTCCTTGAGCCAGCGGACCGGCTCGTAGGGGATGCGCAGGGCCTCGAAGATCTCGTCGAAGAAGCCGTTCTCGCCGAGGAGGAGGTTCGCGACGACGCGGAGGAACTCGCCGGAGGCGGCGCCCTGGATCACCCGGTGGTCGTAGGTCGACGTGAGCGTCATGACCTTCGAGATGCCGAGCTTGTTCAGGGTGTCCTGGGAGGTGCCCTGGAACTCCGCCGGGTAGTCCATGGAGCCGACGCCCATGATGACCGACTGGCCGGGCATCAGGCGGGGGACGGAGTGGACGGTGCCGAGGCCGCCGGGGTTCGTCAGGGAGACCGTGACACCGGTGAAGTCGTCCATCGTCAGCTTGCCGTCGCGGGCGCGGCGGACGATGTCCTCGTAGGCCTGCCAGAACTCGAAGAAGTTCAGCGTCTCGGCCTTCTTGATGCCGGCGACGACGAGCTGGCGGTCGCCGTTCGGCTTCACCAGGTCGATGGCGAGGCCGAAGTTGACGTGCGGAGGCTTGACGAGGGTCGGCTTCCCGTCCTTCTCCGCGTAGTGCCAGTTCATCGACGGCATGGCCTTGATGGCCTGCACCATCGCGTAGCCGATGAGGTGGGTGAAGGAGATCTTCCCGCCCCGGGCGCGCTTCAGGTGGTTGTTGATGACGATGCGGTTGTCGAAGAGCAGCTTCACCGGGACCGCGCGCACGGACGTGGCCGTGGGCAGTTCCAGGGAGGCGTTCATGTTCTTCGCGACGGCACCGGCGGGACCACGCAGCGTCACGTACTCGGGACCCTCGGGGGCCTCGGTCGCGGGCTCGGCCTTCGGCTTCGCGGCGGCCGGAGCGGCCTTCACGGGAGCCGGGGCGGCGGCAGCGGGCTTCGGCGCCGCCGGAGCGGCCGCGGGAGCGGCGGCCTGGGCGGGCGCAGGAGCCGCAGGAGCGGGCTGGGCCGGGGCCGCGGGCGCCGAGGGCGCGACAGGGGCTGCCGGAGCGGCAGGCGCGGCCTGAGGCGTTGCTGACGGGGTGGTGGTCCCTGCGGCCCCCGCGGCCGCAGTACCCGCCGAAGCCGAGGCGGCAGGGGCCCCCGGCTTGTAGTCGGCGAAGAAGTCCCACCAGGCTCGGTCTACCGAATTCGGGTCCTGGAGGTACTGCTGATAGATCTCGTCGACGAGCCACTCGTTCGCACCGAACGCGGCCGCGGGGTTCTTCCCGGCGGCTTGGTCATCGGTCGAGATGCTCGAGTTACTGGGGGACTGTGGCGACACGGCGGCAACCGCCCTCTTCCGCTTCACAAGGTGATGGACAGCGGGAATTAAGGCTACGCCCCCATGGCCGAGAAGGTCAGGCCGGGCTGGTCCAACGTCGTGTAAGTCACATCGGAAAGCGTGTTTCGGGGAGGGAAATGGCGGGAAACAAGCGAGGTTTCGGTCCGGAATGGGTACGTCGATTCAGGGTCGCGGTACGACTCGCACGGCCCTGTGCCTGATCACACGTGTCCACGAGCACGGGACGACGATGGATCTTGTGGCTCCGGTTCGAACTTTACGTCAACTTGGCAGAGAAGGAAGCCCTGGAAGGGTGACCTGGATCCGGCAGCCCCGCTGGGATTCGGCCACGCCGATGCGGCCGCCGTGCAGATCGACCGCCCAGCGGGCGATGGCGAGCCCGAGGCCCGTACCGCCGTCGCTGCCCGGGCCGTGCGGCGCGGGCACCCCGCCGCGGTTGAAGCGCTCGAAGACCCGGTGCCACTCCGACTGCGGAATCCCGGGGCCCTCGTCCAGGACCTCCAGGGCCAGTGACTCGGGGTAGTCGCCCCGCCGTGCCTTGACCGTCACCCGGCCGTGCGGCGGGCTGTGCTTGACCGCGTTGTCGATGAGATTCGCCACGACCTGGTGGATCCGCTCCGGGTCCGCGTGCGCGGTCAGCTCCGGCGGGGACACGTCGAGGTGCAGATGGACGTCGGTGCGGGTGTGGCTGCCGGAGCCCGAGGCTATGCCCGCGCGCGCGGAGGCGACCATGTTGGCCTCCTTGAGCACGCCGGACAGGTACGGCCACACCTCGAAACGCCGCCTGCGCAGGGGTACGACGCCGTTGTCCAGCCTGGAGAGGTCCAGCAGCGTCTCGACCAGCCGGCCCAGCCGCTCCGTCTGCTTCAGGGCCGTACGCATCGTTTCGGTGTCGGCGGCGGAGACGCCGTCCACGACGTTCTCCAGGACCGCGCGCAGGCCCGCGATGGGGGTGCGCAGCTCGTGCGAGACATTCGCCACGAGTTCCTTGCGCTGGCGGTCCTGGGCCTCCAGCTCGTCGGCCATGAGGTTGATCGTCAGGGCCAGGTCGCCCAGTTCGTCCCGCCGGTCGTCACGCACCCGGCGGGTGTAGTCGCCGTGCGAGATGGAGCGGGCGACCGTGTTCATCTCGTCCAGCGGCGCGGTGAGCGAATGGGCCACGAACTGCGTTATCAGCAGTGTGGCGATCATCGAGAAGACCGTGATGAAGCGGAGCTCCGTCTTGGTGTGCACCGCGATCATCGACAGACCCGTGGTGATGAGCACGGAGATGACGACCAGCGCGCCCAGCTTGGTCTTGATCGAGAAGGGGCGTACGGAACCCCAGGACCCCTCGCCGCGGCCCGGCTCGCCGGGACCGCTCACGACGCCCGTGGTTCTGCCCGATTCACCGAGCCCGCTCATGACATCAGCCCCCTACATGAGGTTCCTGGTCCCTGCGGAGACCCGGCTCAGGGAGTCGGGGTCTCCAGCGCGTAGCCGACGCCGTGGACGGTACGGATCCGCTCGGCACCGATCTTCCGGCGCAGCGCCTTGATGTGGCTGTCCACGGTCCGTGTGCCCGAGGCGTCCGCCCAGTCCCAGACCTCGGCCAGCAACTGCTCGCGGGAGAGTACCGCGCGCGGAGTGTTGGCGAGGCACACCAGGAGGTCGAATTCGGTGGGCGTGAGGTGCACGTCCTCCGAGCGCACCCGTACCCGGCGCTGTGCGTGGTCGATCTCCAGCTCGCCGAGGCGCAGGATCCCGCTGCGCGGTGTCGAGGCGGCCACCACGGCCCGCTCGACCCGGCGCAGCAGGACGTGCACGCGCGCGGCCAGCTCGCGCATCGAGAACGGCTTGGTCATGTAGTCGTCGGCGCCGACGCCGAGCCCGACCAGCATGTCGGTCTCGTCGTCGCGCGCGGTGAGCATCAGCACCGGCACCGGGCGCTGGGCCTGCACGCGTCGGCAGACCTCCAGGCCGTCGAAGCCGGGCAGCATGATGTCGAGGATCAGCAGGTCGGGCTGCCAGGCCTCTGCTGTGTCGACGGCGGCCGGTCCGTCGCCCGCGGTTTGCACGAGGAATCCCTCGGCTCGCAGGCGGGCCGCGATGGCGTCGACGATCGTCGGGTCGTCCTCGACCACCAGCACCCGGCGCTGAGCGCCCGGCGTGGCCGCCGTGCCGTTGTGCGAGGTGTGTGTCTGCTCCATCGCCCGCCCCTGAGGTGTGCTTTCCGGAATCCGTGGGGTGATCCCATGACTGCGCTTGACGCTTGAATGATCTGCGCCAGGGAAGCAGGGTACGGGCAGTCACCTTCGCTCGGCTATCCAGGCCCGACCGCGAGATGGACGACGTCCGGAACGCCCCGGGCAACGGGGATCTCTTCGGTACGCACCTGGTGGAATCCGGCATTCCGCAGCGTTCCTTCAAATTCCGGAGAGGGCTGCGCCGACCACACGGCGAGTACCCCGCCCGGCTTCAACACCCTTGCACAGCTTGCGAGTCCGGCCGGTCCGTACAGCCCGGTGTTGTCCTCGGTGACGGTCCAGTCGGGCCCGTTGTCGATGTCGAGGCACAGTGCGTCGTACGTGTCGGAAGTCTCATTGACGTGAGCCAGGAGGTCGGATCTCACGATCTCGGTCCTGGGGTCGGCGAGTGCCGCCGCGGAGAGTTCGGCCAGCGGTCCGTCGCGGTGCCAGTCGATGACGGCCCCTTCGCGTTCGACGACGGTGATGTGGCCCCAGCGCGGGTCGGCGGCGGCGTGTGCGAGAGAGAACCCGACACCGAGCCCCCCGATCAGCACCTTGGGCTCCGCCCGCCCGTCCAGGGCGTCCAGCGCGGCGTCGACGAGCAGCCGCTCCGAGCGGCCGTCGGAGGTGTCCATCAGGAAGCACCCGTTGGCGATGATCTGGAGCAGTGCGCCGTGGCGCCGCAACACCACCTCGCCGTAGGGGCCTTCCCGGCGATCGATGACTACAGGGATGTCGTACGAGGCAGTCATGGCACCCATCCTGGCACTTTCACCAGGATGGGCAGCCGAATTAACCCTCAGGGGGTCAGAGGTTCAGTCCGTGCCCGTAGGAGAACACGGGGTCTTCGGTGTCGTCGGGTGCGTCCGGCCGTGACGCCTCCACCGCCACCATGGAGCGCGGCAGTTCGAACGGCAGTCGCCCCGGGGCCCGCGCCCGTCCGAAGGCGACGTCCAGGAGTGTCCGGGAGTGCTGTGCCGCTCGCCCCTGCGGCCGCCTTCGAAGAGACCGGGGCGCTCCTCGTGGGGCGTGCGCAGGCGCAGCACCGCGAGGTCCGCGTCGACGGGATCGGGGACGACATTGCCGTACGCGGCGGCCACTTGCCCGGAGATCCCCCGCACGTACAGGTTCGGGCGGCCGTCGAAGGGCAGCAGTCCGTGGTTGGTCAGGGCGGTCAGCGAGCGGCGCCGGGCGGCCTCGCCGAGCGCGGTGAACTCGCTCGCCCCGACGGTCTCCTCCGCCCGGTCGGGGTCCACGTACAGGCTGCTGCCGCTGGAGTGCGCTCAAGCGTGTTCCGGCGAGCGGGAGCGAGTTCTGGTGGGAGGTGTCCTGCCATGCACCTGGAGGGAACTGACATTCCCATGTCGAATGCGTGACCTTTACGGGCGGTGTTCGTTGGAGGCGGTGACAGGGATCCCTTGAGGTGGGGCCGGGCGGGGGTGAAGGGGTGGGCGGGCTGAGGGAGTCGGCGGAGCCGTTCGTCGTGTCCGGTCCGGCCGGTGCGGCGGTCCGGACCCGGCTCAAGCACCTGGCGCCCGGGGACGAGAAGGTGCCGCGGCTGGTCGGCGCGCATCCGGGCGCGCTGGCCTCCCGTGATCTCAGAGCACGCTGCCGAGGCGGCCTCGAACACTCCACGGACACGTGGGCGGCCCGCAAGCGCGAGCTGACGCTCTTCTCGTCGTCTCGCTGGGCGGGCAGCATCACCAAGGCGTCGCACGACCAGTGGGCGCTGGCCCGCCCCAGCCAGCTCGCGCGCGTCCGGAACCTGGAGGCGGGCATCAGGACCATCACGCACCGACTGTCCCTGCCCGTTGGAGAGAAGGGCTCGAAGGGGTCGCCGGGCGGCTACCGGTCGCGGTAGGAGTGGCATGCCAAGGCGCGTCGTCTGCATGCGCTGGAAGACCGGCTGGAGCACGAGCGGGCCGACCGCGACGCCGGACTCGTGCACGTCGTACGCGGTGGCAGGCACCTGGCCCGCACCCGGCACCACCCTGCGTACTGCGGCGCAGCGAGGAGCACGACGTCGAGCGGTTCTTCGCCGTCGAGGCGCGCTCGGCCGCCCAGGCGCACTCGGCCGTCGAGTTCTTCGCCGCGCTGGTAGGCCTCGCCGACTACGACAGCCGGCGCCCGGGACGCACCAAGATGTTCAACGTCCTGCTCGCCGAGGCGGGCGATCCCGGCCACCCCGCCCACGCGTTCTTCGTGAAGCGCTACGCCGGTCTCGAGGCCAGCGTGGGCGCGCTGCGCGAGGCGGTCGCGAGCGGCGAACTGAAGCCCGACACCGACTGCGAGGCGCTCGCCGAGGAGTTCGCCGCCGTCATGGACGGCATCCAGTTGCAGTGGGCCCTCGACTTCGCGAGCGTCGACACGGCCGCCCGGACGCGGGCCCATCTCGACCGGTTGCTGCGCTCGGTCACCGTCTCGGGCACGGGGCTGCCGTCGGACGCGCATACGGACTGACTCGGACGCGTGTGCGGACACGGCGACCGTGGACGCCGTACACGCTTATCAGGTTGCTATGAATCGCCTCCCACGTGGCGTCGGTCATAGACAGCGGCGCCGCGAGCCCCCAAGGGTGGGGCGGGACGGAAGGAGCCCCTCACCTTGGACCGGAGCACGACCGCGACGGCGACGGCAGTGGCGACGACCACGGCCCCGACGGCCTCCTCGGCCGATGCCGCGCTCAAGGACCCACAGACGGGCTCGCTTCTCCTGGACGGGGTGCCGCGACAACGCGGCCCCACGGCCGTGCCGCCCGCCCCCCGCCCGGCGACGACACCCCCTGCACTCGCCCCTCCCGCCCTATCGGTTCCACCAGTCTCCCGCGCCCTCGCCCGGCTCCGGTCGCTCCGTCCCTGGCGGTTGCTGCCCACCCCCACCGGAACGCGCTTCACCTTCGGGTACGCGGCCGTGCTCACCGTCACCGCGATGGTCACCGACTACGCGGACCCCTCCCTCGTGCACGCCTTGCAGCAGGGGTCCAGCACCGACGTCGCGCACCTCGTACGCGAACCGGTGCTGGTGTTGCTGGCCAGCGCGCTGTGGATGGCGGGCGGGATCACTTCTCCGTACGCCATCGGGTTCGTGCTGGTGCTGACCGCGCTGGAGCGGCGGATAGGCGGCCTCCGGACCGCCGGAGTCTTCCTGCTCGGGCACGTCGTGGCCACCCTGGCCACCGAGGTGCCCGTCGGCCTTTCCGTGCTGGCGGGAGACCTTCCCGACAGCTCCCTGCACCGCCTCGACTACGGCATCAGTTTCGGCGTCGCCACGAGCGTCGGCGCGCTCGCCGGGCTGCTGAGGCCCTGGCTGCGCTGGCCGCTGCTGGCCGTCTTCGGCTCGATGGTCGTCGGGGACCTGCTCGAATTCGCCGACCCGATGACGGACTGGGGGCATCTGATGTCCCTGGCGATCGGGGTGTCGACCTGGCCGCTGGTCCGGGGCTGGCGCCGCGCCCGTACGCCGGCGGCCTCCAGCCCCGCCGCCCCCGCCGCCGTACACACCGCTCAGACGCCCGGCACCGTCGCCGCCTAGCATCCGGGGCCGGTCGGGCCGGTCGGGCCGGTCGGGCCGGTCGGGCCGGTCGCGGCGGGTCCGCGCCGCGTCCGGTCGGGTCAGGTGGCCCGGGCCGCTGTCAGTCGTCGGGGCCAGCTCCGGGACGCCGAGGCGGCGCTCCTGTTCCGCACTCGCCCGGTGGAGCTTGTCGGTGAGCTGGTACGGGTCGGCGCGCAGGTCGTAGTACTCGCGGAAGAGGACCTCGCCGCCGTTCACCCCGCCGGGCAGCCGGCCCCGCCGGTCCAGGCGGAGGCCGTAGTACTCCGTGTACTGCTCGGTCTTGCCGATGTACGTCGCCCGACTGTGGATCGGCTGCTTGTCCTGGCGGTTCCACCACCACTCGGCGAGCACATGGTCGCGGTCCCGGGTGCCGAGCAGCGAGTGGCCGTCGTGCGGGGTGTCCGGGGTGATGCCCGCCGCTTCGAGAAGGGTGGGCGCGATGTCGACGTGGGCCGTGAGCCGGTCGTCGCTCCGGGACCGTTCCATGAAGTCGAGGGCGTGGTTCTTGACGACGGTGGTGTTGTAGCCGGGGATGTTCCGGACGGTCCCCTGGTTGTTGTAGTGGCCGTTGTATTAGCTGACCGGCTCCTGAAGCAGCCACTCGTCGAAGTGCGGCGGGTTGTCGCCGGTGTGCCAGTAGTCGAGGTACTTGCCGAACAGTCCCGTCCGGTAGCCGGCGTCGTGGAGCTGCCGCTGCACGGTGGTGTGCTGGTCGAGGCGGTAGGGGTGCCGGGTGTCGAGGACGCCGTGGTGGCGGGCGTACCGGCCCGACATGATCGAGGCGCGGGACGGGGCACACAGGGGTGTGCCGGGGCACACAGGGGTGTGCTGGAGTGCGCCCGCTCGAAGGGCATGCCGTGTTCGCCCAGCCAGTCGACGGTTTCGGGTGTCGCCCACTGCGTCTCCTTGGGCTGGTCGTCGGTGACGACGCGAGGATGTCGGGTCGTCCGGAACGATTGCCGCCGGGAGCGCCGGGAGCGCCGGGAGCGCCGGGAGCGGCGGTCGCGGTGGCCGCGGTGGCCCGCCCGACGGCCGGCGCCGCGGGCGCCCGTCTCTCGGCCGCCTCCTCGGGCCCGTCCCCGTCCGTCGCCGCCCGCACCGCCGCCGCCCCGAGGGCCGCCACGGCCGCCGCCCCGGCGCCCACGACCGCCCGGCGCCGAGTCGACCCTCGTCCCTGTTCCTGCCCCTCGCCCACGTCGAGCCCCGTTTCCCCGGGCGTGGTTCCACAGCCTGTGAATGAGCCTGCAGTGTGAAGGAGCCGGCAGTGAATGCGATTGCGGTGGTGTGGCGGTGCTCTTGCGCTCTCGCGACCGCGTCGACCGCGTCGACCGCGTCGACCGGGCGCGGTCGCACGGGAAGGGACGGCGGGCCGACAGCGTTGACCGCACCACAGGCGTGCGCCGCGGGTTTGCGGCGGAGTGGCGCCGATCAAGGGGGAGGCGTGGCGGATACCGCGCTGACCTGCGCGGATGTCTCCGTGGAGAGCGATCGCTCACAGCGAACAGACCTCGGGGAACAATCTGGGGCTCACGTGCATTGAGTCGGCATAGCTCAACTTGACTGCCTAGGGAGAGATAATGGCTTCGACGTCCACACCGCTCACCCTGCCCGTGTTGCCGCTCGACGACGAGGTCGTGCTGCCCGGGATGGTGGTTCCGCTGGACCTTAACGACGCCGATGTACGCGCCGCGGTGGAGGCCGCCCAGGCCGCCGCGCGGTCGGAGCCCGGCAAGCCGAAGGTGCTGCTGGTGCCACGCATCGACGGGGCATACCCGAGCACGGGCGTGCTCGGCACCGTCGAGCAGGTCGGCCGACTGGCCGACGGCGACCCGGGCGCGCTGATCCGCGGCCGTGGGCGCGTGAAGATCGGCGCCGGGACGACCGGTCCTGGTGCCGCCCTGTGGGTCGAGGGCACCCGGGTCGACGAGACCGTGCCCGACCCGCTGCCCGGCCACGTCGCCGAACTGGTCAAGGAGTACAAGGCCCTCGCCACCAGCTGGCTGCGCAAGCGCGGCGCCTGGCAGGTCGTGGACCGCGTACAGGCCATCGACGACGTGTCCGCCCTTGCAGACAATTCCGGTTACTCCCCGTTCCTGAGCACCGAGCAGAAGGTCACGCTGCTGGAGACCGCCGACCCGGTCGCCCGGTTGAAGCTCGCCACCGAGCAGCTGCGTGAGCACCTCGCCGAGCAGGATGTCGCCGAGTCCATCGCGAAGGACGTCCAGGAAGGCGTCGACAAGCAGCAGCGCGAGTTCCTGCTGCGGCGCCAGCTCGAAGCCGTCCGCAAGGAACTGCGCGAGCTGAACGGCGACGCCAAGGAGGGCGAGGAGTCCGACGACTACCGGACCCGCGTCGAGGCCGCCGACCTCCCCGAGAACGTCCGTGAGGCCGCGCTCAAGGAAGTCGACAAGCTGGAGCGGTCCAGCGACCAGTCGCCCGAGGGCGGCTGGATCCGGACCTGGCTCGACACCGTCCTGGAACTGCCGTGGAACGAGCGCACCGAGGACGAGTACGACATCCAGGGCGCCAAGGGCATCCTGGACGCCGAGCACGCCGGTCTGGAGGACGTGAAGGAGCGCATCACCGAGTACCTGGCCGTGCGCAAGCGGCGTTCCGAGCGTGGTCTCGGTGTCGTCGGCGGGCGGCGCGGTGGCGCAGTGCTCGCGCTCGTCGGTCCGCCCGGTGTCGGCAAGACCTCGCTCGGCGAGTCCGTCGCGCACGCGATGGGCCGCAAGTTCGTCCGGGTCGCGCTCGGCGGCGTACGGGACGAGGCCGAGATCCGCGGCCACCGGCGTACGTACGTCGGCGCGCTGCCCGGCCGTATCGTCCGCGCCATCAAGGAGGCCGGGTCCATGAACCCGGTGGTCCTGCTGGACGAGATCGACAAGGTCGGCTCCGACTTCCGCGGCGACCCCGCCGCGGCGCTGCTCGAAGTCCTCGACCCCGCCCAGAACCACACCTTCCGGGACCACTACCTGGAGGTCGAGCTCGACCTCAGCGACGTGGTGTTCCTGGCGACGGCCAACGTGCTCGAAGCCATCCCGGAGGCGCTGCTCGACCGTATGGAACTGGTCCGGCTCGACGGGTACACCGAGGACGAGAAGGTCGTCATCGCCCGTGACCACCTGCTGCCGCGTCAGCTGGAGCGGGCCGGTCTGGAGAAGGAGGAGGTCGCGCTCGACGAGAGCGCGCTGCGCAAGCTCGCCGGGGAGTACACCCGGGAAGCGGGCGTACGAAACCTGGAGCGGGCCGTCGCACGCCTGCTCCGCAAGGTCGCGGCGCAGCACGAACTCGGAGAGCGGGAGCTGCCCTTCACGGTGACCGACGCCGATCTGCGCGGGCTCATCGGACGGCCGCACCACGTGCCCGAGTCCGCCCAGGACCCGGCCGAGCGCCGTACCGCGGTGCCCGGTGTCGCCACCGGTCTGGCCGTGACGGGCGCCGGCGGTGACGTCCTCTTCGTGGAGGCGTCGCTGGCCGACCCGGAGACGGGCGCGGCCGGTCTGACCCTGACCGGTCAGCTGGGTGACGTGATGAAGGAGTCGGCGCAGATCGCGCTCTCCTTCCTCCGCTCGCACGGCGCCGAGCTGGAACTGCCGGTCGGCGACCTGAAGGACCGGGGCGTGCACATCCACTTCCCGGCGGGCGCGGTCCCCAAGGACGGTCCGAGCGCGGGCGTCACCATGACGACGGCGCTGGCCTCGCTCCTGTCCGGCCGACTGGTCCGCACGGACGTGGCGATGACGGGTGAGGTCTCACTGACCGGCCGTGTCCTGCCCATCGGCGGGGTGAAGCAGAAGCTGCTCGCCGCGCACCGGGCGGGTGTGACCACGGTCATCATCCCGAAGCGCAACGAGGCCGACCTGGACGACGTCCCGGCCGAGGTGCTGGAGAAGCTGGACGTCCACGCCGTCACGGACGTCCGCCAGGTCCTGGAACTGGCGCTGTCGCCGGCCACGAACGGCGCGACGCCGGAGGTTCTGGTAGCGGCGTGACGGACGCTGCCGGAAGGGAAGGCCCGGGTCCCGTGAGGGAGGCCCGGGCCTTCGCCATGCCGTCAGCCGTTTCTGTCGGCTGTCAGCCGACATCGGTCGTCTGAAATCTGAAATCTGAAATCTGTCAGCTGTCAGTCGTCAGCCGCCCTCTGCCATCGGTCAGCCGTCGGCGAGCGCCTGCACCCGGTCCAGGCCGCCGTTGAACTTGTCGTGGTCACCGACCGTCGGTCCGGACGAGGTGTACTGCCACAGCGTGTAGTACGCCCAGCCGGCCGGCAGCGTGCCGGGGTCGGCGGCGTAACGGGCGATCCACAAGGGGTTGGCGGAGGCGAAGCCGCCGTAGTTGCCGGTGCAGTCGCTCCACCAGCTGGTCGCCGTGTAGATCACGGCGTCCCGGCCGGTGCGCGCCTTGTACTGGGTGAGGAAACTGCTGATCCAGCTGACCATCGCGCTCTGCGTCTTGCCGTAGCAGGCGGCCCCGTACGGGTTCCACTCGATGTCGAGCGTGCCCGGCAGCGTCCTGCCGTCGCCGGACCAGCCGCCGCCGTGGTCCACGAAGTAGTTGGCCTGGGTGGCGCCGCTCGTCGTGTCGGGGGTCGCGAAGTGGTACGCGCCGCGGATCATGCCGACGTTGTACGAGCCGTTGTACTGCTGGGCGAAGTAGGGGTTCGTGTAGTACGTCCCCTCGGTGGCCTTGGTGTAGGCCCATTTGACCCCGCTGCTCCACAGGGTCGACCAGGCGACGTTGCCCTGGTAGCCGCTGACGTCCACGCCTTCCGTCTGGGTGGCGTCACCGGTGTTGGGCGTGCCGGCCTGGCCGTCGTGCCCGAGGACGCCCATGCCCATTCGGGCGGAACCCCGGGCGGGTGTGTCGGCGGCGGAGGAGGAAGGCGGGGCGCAGAGCAGGGAGAAGGCGGCGAGCAGGGTTCCCAGCGCGAGCAGGCGCAGGCGGTGGGGCGTTCCGGATCTGTGCACGGGCATGACGTGCCTCCGAAGGGCTCGATGGAGCCAGGTGGGGGGAACGGTGCGGACTTGCGTGCCGTGAGTGGTGCGGGCATGCGCGCCGTGAGTGAGGGTCAGGTCCTCGTCGACCTGGCGGCGTGGGCATGCCATTGGGTGCCTGTTCACGAAGCTACGCACGGGGAGAACGTGCTGGGAAGAGGGGCCGTGGGCTGCCGTTGGTCTACGCCTGAGAAATACTTACGGAGCTGTGGCTATGGCCACCTTTGGCGGAAACTTTCAGAGTCGGGAAACCGGGTGAGGGGCAGACGTGCGCGAGGACAGGAACGGAGGCCGGTATCCGGCCGGCCTCGACGGGTCGGGCAGGGGTGTGGACCAGCCCGCCGCGCACGGCGGCGCGGACCCCGAGTTCCTCTCCCTGGAGCGCGAGTTGACCGTGTTCCTGCGCCGTGCCCGCGCCAACCAGGGCGAGATGGCCCGCGAGGTCCATCCGGACCTGGAGTCCGCCGCGTACGGACTCCTCGTACGCCTCGACGAGTGCGGCCGTCAGCGCGCCACCGAGCTCGCCGCGTACATCGGCGTGGGCAAGGCCACGATGTCCCGCCAGCTGCGCGCCCTGGAGGAGCTCGGCCTCATCGCCCGTGAGCCCGACCCCGCCGACGGCCGTGCCTGGCTCGTCCATCTCACCGAGGAGGGCCGCAGCCGGGTCGGCCAGGTGCGCGAGGCACGGCGCGCCCGGTACGTGAGCGAGCTCGCCCACTGGGATCCTCGCGAGGTCGCGGAGCTGGCGCGGCTGTTGCACCAGCTGAACCTCGGCATGGAGAAGTAGGAGGAGGCGGGCGTGGACCAGGAATTCCCCGCGCTGGAGCGGGAGCTGACCGTGCTGCTGCGGCGCGCCCGGGCCAGTTCCGGTGAGATGGCCCGTGAGGTCCACCCCGACCTGGAGTCCTCCGCGTACGGGCTCCTCTTCCGCCTCGACGAGTGCGGCCGTCAGCGCGCCACCGAGCTCGCCGCGTACATCGGCGTGGGCAAGGCCACGATGTCCCGTCAGCTCCACGCCCTGGAGGAGCTCGGTCTGGTCGCCCGTGAGCCGGACCCCGCCGACGGACGTGCCTGGCTCGTCCGTCTCACGGACGAGGGCCGGCACCGGTTCCGCGCGGTGCGGGAGGCGCGCCGGGCACGGTACGTCCGCGAACTCGCGGGCTGGGACCCGCGTGAGGTCGCCGAACTGGCCCGGCTGCTCAACCAGCTGAACCGGGGCATGGAGAAGTAACACTCCGATCCGCCCGACTCACCAGTCCACGAACACCACCGTCGCGTCGTCGTGCGTCTTGCTCCGCCCCAGCCGCGTCCGCGCCTCGGCGTCGGCCCGCTCCAGCGTCCGTACGCGGTCCACGAGGGCCTGGGCGCCCTCCTTGCGGACGACGGTGAACAGGCCGCCCCAGTCGCCCTCCCCGAACTTCTCCAGCCAGCGGGTCGCGCCGTCCGTCAGGGCGGCCAGGGCACGGACCTCGGACCGGGGCACGGTCCCCGTCACCGCCCGGGCCGCGACCGACGGATCGGCGGCGGCCGTGAAGAAGCCGCCCTCCTTGTTGCGGACGGTCGCGTCGGCGATCGCGTCCGAGGCGAGGGAGGCGCGGGGGACACGGGTGAGACGGTCGTCCAGGAGCGGTGTCACCGCGCCCGCGGGGGACTCCAGCAAAAGGGCCGAGTCGGAGAGCACCAGGTACTCGACGAGGCCGGCCGACCAGCGGGCGAGGACCACGGTTGCCTGGGGCGTACGCGGGTGAGAAAGGTCACAGGTGTCGGAGTGGGCCTCGGAAGTGCGCCGGATGGACCGGGAAAGGATCTCCGCCAAGGTCAGATCCCGGCGGGAAACGGACAGTTCGGTCAGGGCTCCGCCGAGGCGTGCGGAGAACCAGTGGACGGAATGCAGACAGCCGTCGTCGCCCGGCGGGGGAGTCACGCCGTCGAGGACGACCAGTGATCCCCCTTGTCCTGACGCCGGAAGGCCGACCGATGCGAAGTCCTCATTGGGGCGGGCCGGATCGCCCGGCTCGGAGACGAGTTCGATGCGCATCCAGCCAGTCTGCACGAGCCCTTCACAAGGCCCCCGAAAGGCCGGCAGCGGTCGCGGGACCGGTGCGGACCAGCAGCTCAGCCGCCGGGTTTGGCATGGAATGATCGGCTCCGGCAAGGCGTGGCGGCGAATACTGCCAAAGCGCGCCGCAGACGTCCAACCGGCCCGCCGCGCAGGGGGGTCGCACGCGCCAGAGGAACTTGCCCGCCAACTCCCGTCCGGGGTTCACTCCTTCGGGTGGCGGGCCGGACGATGCGGGACCACCGCCCACCGGCACTGGGAGGGTCGGGAGCCGATGGGACACCCCCTGCTCGAGCGGAGTCGAGAGCTCGGGGAGGGCGGACGCCCAGTTGACGGAACGTCACCCGGGCCCTTGGGTACACGAGTCAGGAATGCGAGCACCGGTGCAGAAGATGCGGTCTCGGCGCACAGGCAAGCAGTCGGCCTCCGGAGCCGGGTGGTCGGCCTCCGACGGGAGTGCGGAACGCACGCCGGGCGCCGCGGGGCACACCCCCGCGGGCAAGGGCCGCTCCGCTCACGTGCGCAATCGGCTGATCGTCGCCGTGGCGGTCGTCGCGGCCGCCATCGCCGGTGCCGGAGCCCCCACGGTCCTCGCGGCCTCCGAGCAGCTGAACGACTCCCAGAACCTGGTGACGCTCGCCGGGCGGACCCAGCAGGCGCTGACGCTCGCCCACTCGCTGGCCGACGAGCGCGACGAGGTCACCTCGTACATCGCCGCGGGCCGGCCGAAATCCAAGGCGCCCTCCGAGCAGCGCAGCGCCCGGGTCGACCGGCAGGTCGACGAGGTGCGGGCGGACGAGGACGCGCCCGCCGTCCTCCTGAAGGACCTGGACGGCATCGGCACCGCCCGCAGAGCGGCGCTCACCGGCAAGAGCACCGCTCTCGAAGCGCATGAGGCGTACTCCGACGTCATCGCCGAACTCCACGCCCTCGCCGAGGACCTGGCCGAGCAATTGCCGCCCCGCGCGGGTTCCGGCGCGCACGCCCTCGCCGAGCTGGACTCCGCGGTCCAGCAGTCCGCCGCCGCCCGCGGACTGCTCCTCGCGGCCCTCAACATCCCGCGCACCACCCAGACGGTCATCAACCCCATCACCGGCCTGGCGTCCACCACCAGCAGCTCGTCCCCGGCCGACACCAAGCAGCGCGACGCGCTCAGCGCCGCCGCTCAGCAGGCCCGGCTCCGCTCGGACGCGGCCCTCGCGAACTTCCGCGAGACGGCCCCCAAGGACGCCAAGGCCTCGTACGACTCCACGGTCACCGGACCCGACGTCACGACCGCGGACAAGTACCTCACCGACCTCACCGACCAGCCGACGCTCTCCGACTCCGAGCTCGACTCCAGCACGAACAAGGTGGACGCGGCGCTCTCCGCCCGCGTCGAGCTGATGCGCGGCAGCGAGGCCTCGCTCTACGACCACCGCACCAAGGACCTGGAGCGGCTGCGGGACGACGACGTCACCGCGCTGGAGGTCCGGATCGCCCTCATCGGCACCCTGCTGCTGGTCGCGGTCGGCGTCTCGATGGCCATGGCCCGTACGCTCACCCGCCCGCTGGCCGTGCTGCGCCTGGGCTCGGCCCGCCTCGCCGCGGACCCGGGAGCGCAGGAGCCGGTGAAGTTCACCGGCCGCAACGACGAGTTCGCCCAGGTGGTCCGCTCCGTCAACGCGCTGCACGCGCACGCCGCCGCGCTCCATGAGCGGCTGACCACCCTCGAAGCGGACCGCAAGCACCTCATCGGGCAGCGCCAGCTGATGGCCGACGAGCGCGACAGGCTGCGCGCGGAACTCGCCGACGCGGCGGCCCACCTGGAGCAGGTCCGCGGCACCATCCACGGCACCTTCGTCAACCTCGCGCTGCGCACCCTCGGCCTGGTCGAGCGGCAGCTCGGGGTCATCGAGGGCCTGGAGGAGCGCGAGCAGGACCCGGACCGCCTCGGCACGCTCTTCAAGCTGGACCACTTCGCGACCGTCATGCGGCGCCACAGCGAGAACCTGCTCGTCCTCGCCGGCCACGAGCACGTCCAGCACCACGCGGGCCCCGTCCCGCTGGTCGACGTCGTACGGGCCGCGGTCAGCGAGATCGAGCGGTACGAGCGCGTCCGTATCGCCGTGTTGCCGCCGCACGCGCACCTCGCCGGGTTCGCCGCGGACGACCTCTCGCACCTGGTGGCCGAACTCCTGGAGAACGCCTCCTCGTTCTCGCCGCCCGACCTGCCCGTCGAGGTCTCCGGCTGGCTGCTGGAGAACGGCGAGGTGATGCTCTCCGTGCAGGACGAGGGCATCGGCATGGCCGCCGACCGGATGGCCCAGCTCAACGCCCGTCTCTCCGAGTTCGACCCGGAGGACGCCTACGACCAGGAGAGCGGCGAGGGACTCGGGCTCGGCCTGTACGTGGTGGCCCGCCTCGCCCACCGGCACGGCGTCCGCGTACAGCTGCGGGAGCAGAAGCAGGGCGGCACCGCGGCCGTGGTCGTCCTCCCCAAGACCCTGTTCGCGTCCGCCCCCGCAGTCACGGTCCCCTCGGCCTCCCCGGTCGCCGGTGCCGCCCCCTCGGTCGTCCTCCCGGGCGCCGACGCGGAGGCCAACTCGAACGTGCTGCGCGGCCGTTCGGCCCTCACGGCACGGGACCAGGCGGGCCCCGCCGTTCCCACCGCTCCCGCCGGTGACGAGGACCCGCTGATCGTCGCCGCGCAGGAGGCCGTGCGGGCGGACGCCGCCGCGCAGGAGGCGGCATACGCCCCCGAGCCGACGCTCTCCGAGACCACCATGGAGCTGCTGGCACCACTGGTCCCGCCGGACGAGCCGGTGGCCCTGGCGGACGAGCCCGCAGCGGCCGGGCCGGCCCCCGCCCCGGACGTCGCCCTCCCCGCGCAGGCCACCACCGACCCCTACGCCCGCACTCCCGACCCCTACGCCATCGGCCCCGACTCCCACGAACGGGTGTCGGACGAGGAGCCGGAGCGGGTCACCGACAAGGGACTGCCCAAGCGGACGCCGAAGATCTCGGCGCCCGCACCGGTTCCCCGGCCACGCGTCGGCGGTGTGGACGCCGAGGCGCTGCGGCGCAGGCTCGGCGGCTTCCACCGGGGCGCGACCGAGGGCCGCCGTGACGTGGAGGCCGAGATCGCCGAACAGACGGCCCAGACGCCCACCCCGCACCACACCGCACAAAACACCGCGCCGGACCAAGCGCAGGACGCGGTGCGACAGCAGGACGCAGTAGACGCATCGGGGGGCACAGTCGAGGAGGCAAGCAGTTGACCGCGCCCAGTACCTTCGGCCTGAGCAGTGAAGCCCGCAATCTGCACTGGCTGCTGACGAACCTCGTCGAGGAGGTGCCGGGCCTCCAGTCGGTCGCGGTCGTCTCCTCCGACGGTCTGCTGCTGCTGTCCTCCGACCCCGGGAGGAACGCGGAAGCCCGCACCGGGGCGGAGGCGCGCCCCACCGGCCCCAAGGGATCCTCCGCCGACCTCGCCACCATCGTCTCCGGCATCGGCAGCCTCACCATCGGCGCCGCCAAGCTGATGGACGCGGGCGGGGTGAAACAGACGATGGTCGCGATGGACGAGGGCAGCCTCTTCGTCATGTCGATCAGCGACGGCTCGCTGCTCGGGGTGCACGGCGCCCCGGACTGTGACATGAGCGTGGTGGCGTACCACATGGCGCTCTTCGTCGGCCGTGCCGGACACGTCCTGACGCCCGAACTCCGCAGCGAGCTACGCCAGTCACTCGAAGCCAAGCCGACGGGGAGTGCCCAGTGAGTTCTTCCTCCGCGCCCAAGCTCCCCATACGTGGCGGGGACCGCAAACCGGCCCGCGTGCGCCCGTACTCGCTCACCGGCGGCCGTACCCGCTTCGGGCACGTGCTGCTGGTCGAGACGTTCGTGGCGGCGCTCGAGGCCCCCGAGGAGCGCAAGGAGCTGACCAACGGCTCCCTCGCGACCCGGGTGATGCCCGAGATGCAGGCCATCGTCGAACTCTGCCGCCGGATGCGTACGGTGGCCGAGATCGCCGCCCTGCTCAGGATGCCGCTGGGCGTGGTCCGCGTCCTCCTGAGCGACCTGGCGGACCAGGGAAAGATCCGTGTGTACGGAACAGGTCACGGCCCGGGACAGCCGGACCGCGCTCTGCTGGAAAGGGTGCTGAATGGACTCCGTCGTCTCTGAGGGCGCGCCGAGAACGGCCTCCCCCGCCTCGGCTCCGATGCCTCTGGCCCCGGTGCCGCTGTCCGAGTCCGACGAGAACCTCCAGGCCTGGCAGACCGATCGAACCCGCGCCCCGATCGCGACGAAGATCGTGGTGGCGGGCGGCTTCGGCGTGGGCAAGACCACGCTGGTGACCGCGGTCTCCGAGATCACGCCCCTCCAGACGGAGGCGCTGATGACCCAGGCCAGCGAGGAGACGGACGACCTCACCGGCACCCCGGACAAAGTGACCACCACCGTGGCCATGGACTTCGGCCGCATCACACTCGACGACGACCTGGTCCTGTACCTCTTCGGCACACCGGGCCAGCAGCGGTTCTGGTTCATGTGGGACGACCTGGTGCGCGGCGCGATCGGCGCCGTGGTCCTCGCCGACACCCGCCGCCTCAAGGACTGCTTCCCCGCGCTCGACTACTTCGAGAGCTGCGGGCTGCCGTACGTCGTCGCGGTCAACCACTTCGACGGCAGCGAGCGGTTCGACGCCGACGACGTGCGCGAGGCCCTCACGGTGCCTTCACACATACCTGTCATGATCATGGATGCCAGGCGCCGGATCTCGGTCGTCGAGACCCTGCTCGCGCTGGTGGGGCACGCGCTCGACGTGAGCCCCGAATAAGACGTACACGGAGTTAGGACGCGCATGCGGAAGATACTCGTCGTCGGAGCCGGTCAGTCCGGACTCCAGCTTGCCCTCGGCCTCCAGTCGCACGGGTACGAGGTCACCCTGATGTCGAACCGGACGGCGGACGAGATCCGCACCGGGCGCGTCATGTCGACGCAGTGCATGTTCCACACGGCACTCCAGCACGAGCGCGATCTCCAGCTGAACTTCTGGGAGTCCCAGGCCCCGAAGATCGAAGGACTCGGCGTCTCGGTCGCCGCCCCCGGCTCGCACGACCCCGGTCCGACCCAGCGGGCGATCGACTGGGTGGGCCGGCTCGACGGCTACGCGCAGTCGGTCGACCAGCGGGTGAAGATGGCCGGCTGGATGGAGACCTTCGCCCAGCGCGGCGGCCAGTTGGTCATCCACGGTGCCGCGGTCTCCGACCTGGACTACTTCGCCCGTACGTACGACCTGGTCCTGGTGTCGGCCGGCAAGGGCGAGCTGGTCTCCATGTTCGGCCGGGACGCGGCCCGTTCTCCGTACGCGGAGCCGCAGCGCGCCCTCGCCGTCGCCTACGTCCACGGTCTGGGCCCGCGCCCCGAGCACCCCGACTACGACGCGGTGCGCTGCAACCTGGTCCCCGGTGTCGGTGAACTCTTCGTCATGCCGACCCTCACCACGTCCGGTCGCGCGGACATCCTCTTCTGGGAGGGCGTACCCGGTGGTCCGGTCGACGCCTTCAACGGCATCAAGGACCCCGCCGAACACCTCTCCCTGACCCTGGAACTCATGGAGAAGTTCGTGCCGTGGGAGTACGCCCGGGCCACCAAGGTCGAACTCACCGACGCGAACGGAACGCTGTCCGGACGCTACGCGCCCACCGTCCGCAACCCGATCGGCCGCCTCCCCGGCGGCGGCCTGGTCCTGGGCGTCGCCGACGTGGTCGTCGCCAACGACCCGATCACCGGCCAGGGCTCCAACTCCGCCTCCAAGTGCGCGGCGGCGTACCTCGGCGCGATCCTCGAACACGAGGACAAGGAGTTCGACGAGGCGTGGATGCGGTCCGCGTTCGACCGGTACTGGGACACGGCCCAGCACGTGACGAAGTGGACGAACGCCATGCTGGGCGTGCCGCCGGAGCACGTCCTCAACCTGATCGGGGCCGGGGGGCAGATCCCGGCGGTGGCGCATCGTTTCGCCAATGGGTTCAACGACCCGGCGGACTTCGAGAACTTCTTCTATGAGCCGGAGAAGACGGAGGCGTACCTGGCTTCCGTGACCGGGCACTGAACCTGTCACTTCGGGTGCGGGGAGTCTGCGGCCGGTCGCGTGGTTCCCCGCGCCCTTGATGGGGCGCTCACCTTGGACTCCTCCCGAATGCTCGGGGGTGTGTAGCGGCGAAGGGGTTTGCCGTCCGGGTCCGGACGGACCGCGCCCAACAGCGGGTTGGTGGCGAGGGGGGAGACCTTGATCTTCGTCCCCGGCCTCGGGGCCTGCACGACCAGCCCGTCCCCCACATACAGGGCGACATGCGTGGCCTTGGGGAAGTAGAGGACCAGGTCCCCGGGGCGCAGCTTGCTCAGCGGAATGCGGGGCAGCTGGGCCCACTGTTCCTGGCTGGTGCGGGGGATGGGCCGTCCGGCGTGATCCCAGGCCTGCGAAGTGAGCCCCGAGCAGTCGTACGACATCGGCCCCACAGCCCCCCACTCGTACGGTTTTCCGAGCTGGTCCACGGCGTACCGCACCGCCTCCTCGCCCTGCCGCGAGGGCGGCCGCGCACTGCTGAGAGCCCCCGAGGTCACGAGCTCCCGCGGTGCCGTGCTCACGCCCGGCTTCTCCAGCCGGGCCATCTCGGCAAGCTGATCGGTGCTGAGTGAGGCGAGCAGCTCCTCGGCGCCCCTCAGCCGCCCCCGTACCTCGTCACGCTCCCTCTTCTGCCGCTCGGCGAGGCCGAGTTGACCGTCGAGTGCCTTCCGTGCCTGTCGCGCCAGCCCGTCGGCCTTCTTCTCCGTGCGCATCAGCCGGTCCACGGTCTCGACCCGCTGCCGCGCCAGTTGCCCGATCACATGACCTTCGTCCAACGCGTGCTGAGGATCACGGGCGAGCAGCAGCCGTACGTACGACGAGATCTCGCTGCTGTTCTGGTACTGCTGCCGGGCGAGCCGCCCCGCCGCATCGCGGCTGTCGAGCAGCGAGAGGCGGGCCTTGGCGAGGTCCCCGTCGAGCCGGGCGACCTCGGTCTTCTGTTTCTTCAGCTGTTCCGCCGTGGCGTTGTACGTCTCGCCGGCGCGCTCGGCGTCCCGGTACAGCCGCTGAAGATCCGTCAGCAACTGAGCCGCGGGCCGCCCTTGGGGGCCGGGATCCGGTACGGCCACCGCGGGCGCGGCCACAAACAACGCCCCCGTCGCCATCGCGGCCGTACAAGCCAGACACAGCAGTCTTCCTGACACGTCATCACCTCCGGTGCCGGGGTGGTACCTCCACCTCGCACCGGAAGGATCGGGTCGGCGCATTCCGAGCGCGCGCTCGCCTGACCGGTTCGGCCCAAGAAGCTCACTCGTCGGTGTGGGACTCCGGCGTGGCTCCCGCACTCTTGCCGCCGGGCTTGGACCAGGGCCACTTGGGCCCGCTTCTCGGGTCGCCGGAGGGGTCGTACTCGTACTTCCACGCCTGATGCAGCCCCAGTCGCTTGCTCACCCGCGCCTGGACCCGCCGGTAGACGAGCACGGTCGGCGGGCCGCCGTCGGCATCCGGAACCGGAACCCGGTACACCTTCGGCGGGTGTCCGGTCAGACCGAGCAGGACGGGCAGCACACGCCCGTCCAGCGGGCCGCCCTCGAAGGGGGTGTCTTCGCTCTTCACGGCACCAGTGTCACAAACGCACCCGTCACAGCAGCCGAGCGGCATCACCGATCACCGGAAGAACCGCACGGGCCAGCCCGCCCAGGGCCCCTTCCCGCTCCTCCAGGACGAGCGCGGCCCGCACCACCGCGGCGGTCTGCGGATCACGTCCGGCACTGACCACGAGCATCGCCACGAACTGCTCCACGAGCCAGTCTCGCAGCTCGTCCAACGGCGGCTCCTTGCCCCCGTCCAGCCAGCTCAGCGAGGCACCCTCCACCGCCGTGATCCACATCCGCACGGTCATCCGCAGCCGTCGCCCCGGATCCCTCACGCCCAGATGATCCAGAATGTGCTCTGCCGCCGCCCGCCGCACGCCGTCCACTATGGCCGTCGTCCTGGAGGTCTCGACGACGCTGCCACCCTGAAGCAACGCGGTGAACCCGGCGTCGTGCTGGTCCACGAACGCCAGGTACCGGTCCAGAGCCCGGGCCAGCCGCTCGCTCAGCGGCCCCTCGGGAGGCTCCGCGAAACAGTGCTCCAGCTCCTCCGCGGCGGACCGCAGGGCAGCCTCGTACAGCTGCTGCTTGCCGCCCGGGAAGTACCGGTACACAAGAGGCCGTGACACGCCCGCCGCCTCCGCCACGTCATCGAGCGAGACCTCCTCGGGCGCCCGGTGCGCGAAGAGGGACAGCGCCGCTTCGAGGAGCTGCGAGCGCCGCTCCTCGACACTCAGCCGACGGTATGCGGGGGTGGGAGCCTGCGAGGTCATATCGGCAGCGTAACGGCCAGGACACGAGCCCCCTTCCCAGCCGCGGCCGCCATGCGACGCGAGAGGCCGTGGCGGAGCGTCGCGAGCCCGTCGCTCACGTCCGGATCGAGCAGCGGCTCGCTTGCCGGGCCCACGTCTGATCCGGCGGTGACGGGCTCGACGTACCGCCACCCCACCGCCGATCCCGCAGCGTCCCGCCCTCAGGCCAGCAACCCCGACGCCTTCCACAGCCGGCGCCCGACCCCCCGCAGCACCCCGATGTCGTCCAGGAAGTCGGTCAGCCGCTTGGCCCCGGTCTGCATGACCTCCCGCCGGTGCCCGCTCGCCCGCACCTGCGCCACGGCCTCCCGCTGGTCGAGGCCGACGTTCGAGTAGACCTCGGGATTGACGAAGGCGACGGAGAAGACCCGGGCGAATTCCCCCGACGTCACCCGCGTGAACTCCTGCGACCACCGCGGCGCCGTCACCATCTGCCGCCGCAGCTCCTCCCGCGCGTACCGCACGTGCCGTGCCTCCTCCACCACGTGGATGCGCGTGACCCCCCGTATCAGGCTCTGCACCCGCTCGTCCGGAAAGGTCAGCCGCTGCATCCAGTCGAGGATCTCCTCGCCGAGCAGAGTCGCCGTGAAGGACCCGGGCGTGGTCGAGATGGTCTTGAATACCCGCCCCAGGTTCAGATGCGTCCGGCTCACCGGGTAGTACGGCGTTCCACCGTGCGAGATCAGCCGGGCGAACATCTTCGAGTGCCGGCATTCGTCCTCGATCTCGGTCAGCGCATAACGCACATGGGCGCTCGTCGCCGCCTTGTCGTAAATGTGCCGCACCAACAACTGCATCAGAATGATCTCGAACCAGATCCCCAGCGAAGCCAGCGCGGCGGCCTCGTGCTGCGAGAGCAGAACCCGCTGTTCCTCGCCCATCCGCTTCCACAGCGGGGTGTCGTACAGCGACACCAGCTCCGGCGGCCAGAACCACTTGCCCTCCTCGAAGGGCGCGTCCCAGTCCAGTTCCTTGTCCGGGTCGAAGGAGTGCTTGGCGGAGGAGTCGAGCAGCCGCTCGGCGACCTGCTCCCGGTCCTTGAGCAGACCGAGCGCGTCGCGCAGCACATCCACTTCTGTCACGGTCGTCATGGCTGTTCCCACCTCGTCGTACGGGATCTAGTACGGGATCCATCCGGGTTACCGACGGTCACGACTTATGAGACTGCTTGTCAGCAAGCTCGTCAATCCCTTGTGCGCGACTTGTTGACGGCGCGTCTACCTCGTGTGAGCCTGCGATGTATGCCGACGCACGAGCTGTACGCCAAGGATCCGGGAGACCCCCTCTGGCAGATACCGGCCTCAGGGGCGGCACGCTTCAGCTGGGAGTACGACGACGGCCGCGACCGACTCCTCGCCCTGTACCAGAAGGGCAAGGACAAACAGTGGGACGGCCAGAAGAGAATCGACTGGAGCCTGGAGGTCGACCCCCACGACCCCCTCGGCACCCCCGACGAGTCGATGACCCTCTACGGGACCCCGCACTGGGCGAAGATGACCGACCGGGACAAGGGCGAGCTGCGCAAGCACTACGCGTCCTGGCAGTTCAGCCAGTTCCTGCACGGTGAGCAGGGGGCCATGGTCTGCGCCGCGCGCATCGTCGAGTCGGTCCCCGACCTCGACGCCAAGTTCTACTCGGCCACGCAGACGATGGACGAGGCCCGTCACGCCGAGATCTACGCCCGCTTCCTGCAGGAGAAGATCGGGATGCTCTACCCGGTCAACGACAACCTGCGGTCCCTCCTCGGCGACACCCTCCGGGACTCCCGCTGGGACATGCCGTACCTCGGGATGCAGGTCCTCATAGAGGGCCTGGCCCTGGCGGCCTTCGGCATGATCAGGGACACCACCGACAAGCCCCTCCCCAAGCAGATCCTCGCGTACGTGATGCAGGACGAGGCCCGCCATGTCGCCTTCGGCCGGATGGCGCTGCGCGACTACTACACGCAACTCTCCGACGCCGAACTCCGCGAGCGCGAGGAATTCGTCATCGAGGGCTGCTACTTGATGCGGGACCGGCTGCGCGGCGTCGAGGTCCTGGAGAACTTCGGCATCCCGAAGGCCGAGGCCGAGGAATACAGCGAACAGTCCGAATTCCTGCGCCTCTTCCGCCAGTTGCTCTTCAGCCGCATCGTCCCGTGTGTCAAGGACATCGGCCTGTGGGGCGAACGCCTCCAGCAGGCGTACGTGGACATGGGCGTCTTCGAGATGGGCGACTCCAACCTCGATCTGCTGATGGCCCAGGACGAGGAGGTGGCCGAGCGGTTGGACGCGGAGCGGTTCGCGACGGAGGAGAGGGAACGGGTGGCGGAGGTGGAGGAGATGATCGGGAAGGGCGAGGGCTCGTAGGACGAACCGCCAGGAACGGCCTGCCCGAACACGCGTGCGCCGGCCTGCCCGGACCGGCATGCTCACATCATGACATCCGCCCCGAACCCCCCTTTCGCGCCACGCGCCCTGGCCCGCCGCAGCCTGGAGGGTCTGGCCCTGGGTGACGCCTTCGGCGAACGCTGGTTCCCTCTCTTCCGGGACCGCCCCCAGGCGTACGAGGAGATCCGCGCCCGGCGCACCCCCGAGGAACCGGAGTGGCACTGGACGGATGACACGGCGATGGCGCTCGGAATCGTCCGTGTCCTCGACGAACACGGCGAGATCCGGCAACCGGAACTGGCCCAGGCCTTCGCCCTCGGCTACGACGCCGACCCGGCCCGGGGCTATGGCTACGGCATGCACCAACTGCTCCCGCGCCTGCTCCAGGAGCCGGACCGCTGGGCGGAACTGGCACGCGGACTCTTCGACGGCGAGGGCAGCCTCGGCAACGGCGCGGCCATGCGGGTGGCTCCGCTGGGCGCCTGGTTCCGGCGCGATCTGCGCCTGGTGATCGCACAGGCGACGCTGTCGGCGGAGGTGACCCACGCCCACCCGGAGGGCATCGCGGGCGCGGTGGCGGTGGCCGTCGCGGCGGCGTTGTCGACTCGTTGGGACCTGAATATCGGCACGGTCGTCGAGGCCACGCCCGACAGCGCTGTCCGCGAGGGGCTGCGGCGTGCCGCGAGCCTTCCCTTCACCACCGAGCCCTGGAAGGCCGCGGACATCCTCGGCAACGGCCGACGCGTCCGCGCCGACGACACGGTCCCCTTCGCCGTCTGGTGTGCCGCCCGTCACCCCGATGACCTGACCTCGGCCCTGTGGACCACGGCGGAGGGCTTCGGTGACGTCGACACGACCTGCGCCATCACGGGCGGCATCGTGGGCGCCCGTACGGGAGTGAGGCACGTGCCCGAGGCCTGGCTGAGCCGCCGCGAGGTGGTACCCGGCGCCTCCTAGGCCCTGTCGTCAAATTCCCGTCTGCCCCGCGACGCCATGCACGCACTCTCACCGCACCAGGCACAGACCCAAGTACGTCCAGTACGAGGGC
>NZ_JBEYFS010000073.1:0-50687 GCF_040634475.1 Streptomyces sp. NPDC007095 | reverse complement strand
GGTTCCGGTCCGTCGGGCCCGCAGCGGACCATCCGCTCGATGCGGCAGATCCGGAACAGGCGGTCGCCCACACGCGCTTCATCGGCACGGCCGGCGGCCTTGAACTCCTCGGCCGCCCTGGCATAGGCGGCCTTCTTGGCCTCGCTGAACTGGTAAAGCAGGGGCCAGCTTCGCCACCTCGTTCCCCCTACGTGGGCCCTCGTCGATCGCCGCCGCAGAGATGGCCCGCAACCTGCTCACCCGCAGCGAGGGCACGATCGGCGAGCTGGCCCACCTGCTCACCGACGCCGCGGTCGCCGCAATCGAATCCGGCGAGGAGGCCATCAACCAGCGCACTCTGCGGCTCTCGCGCTACGCCGGGCCGACCGAACGGCGTCGCCTGTTCGAGCGTGAGCTGACATGAGTCCGGTGCAGCGCTGGCCGCTGCACCCACAGCCCGGCCCTCTGGAGTCGCTGTCATCGTGGCTGAACAGGCTCGCCGATCTGTACGAGATACCGGTGAAAGAGCTGCTCACCCGCAACCTCGGCTTGGTCGACCTGGCCGTGCCAGCCGACCTGGACTACGACCCGCCGATGACGATGCTGCACGCCGCCGGCACCGCCCTGCGCATGGTCGCCGATGGGACCATCATCGCTTTCGGCCGCCTCGCCTCCACGATGGGGCCAGAGCACCGGCACATCTACGACCGCGACCGGCCCGCACCGCACCGCGGTTCCTGGCAGGAGGTCATGGCCGAGATAGAGGCGGCCCTCACCCTGGCGCGCACGGACCGAGACTCCGCCCGGCTGCTCTTGATCCTGCTCACCCTCGGCTGCCGCACCCTCGACTGGTTCGAAGAAGAGCGCGCCTTCTTGTTCGGCGTCGGCGTCCCCGCCGAGTTCCTGCCCAGCGCCCACGATCTCGGTCGTACCGACCTTGCCTGATGCCCCTTCCACATCCTTGGCGGTGGCATCGCTGCCAGGCGCTGGACGAGGGTGACCTGCTCTTATTGGTGTGACGGCCTGCTCGATGCCCTGAACCACTTCTCCGCCGAGCACGGCATCCCTGCTCTGGTCGACACCGGCTATGCGAGCGCGCGACCCGGTCCGCGTACCGCGCAGGTAGGCCAGGGGTGGCCAACTCGCCGACGAACCTGTGCCCAGGTCAGGGTGCCAGCGCGAGCTGGTCTGGACGCATGCTCACCTTTTCGTCACGCTGCTCATCATGGCGTCCATCCGACGTCACAGTGAGAGGTGCAACCGCAACCCAAGGAGTAACGTCCCTCCTCGGCATCCGACAGGGGGACCGTGTCCGAGAAGTTGATCCGCGTTGGCGGCCATGACGTCCCGCTCACCACTGCCGAAGCATGGGTGAGCAGTTACTTTGACGCCGAGGCCAACCAGACCGCGAAGAAGCCGTACGCATACCCGTTCTACGACTGCATGGACACCGGAACGGGGCCGAACGAACTCAGCGACGGCGACCTGCTCGCACCCGTCCTGTTGAACGCGGCCCCGACGATCCGGGGCTTTCGGACATTGAAAGGCATGCGGCCGACGTTGGAAGCAGGACTCGCCGCGATCCCGCTCGACCTGACACTCGAAGCGGCAGTCGCCGACGGCTCCCATTCCGCACTCCTCGCGGGTCTTGCCACCGTTCTTGATGTGCCCGACCCTGACAAGGAGTGGACGGATGTCAAGGGCACCATCCTCATGAAGACATTGCACCGGAAGCGGCCGCTGTTCGTGCCGCTCTATGACACGAAGGTGTTCGCGTGCTACGTCGGCCCAGTTAAGGCCGGCTTCCCGATACCCGAGGTCAGCAAGCGCTCCTGGGCCCGCTTCTTCGAGCAACTGGCCGAGAGCATGGTGCGCGACCTCACTACGCAGCGCGAACTATGGGGCGTCCTTGCTCGGTCGGCACCGGACGATGTTGTCCCGCTGCGATTGCTGGATGTTGTGGCATGGAACGCTGGGAAGCAGCTCGGGTAGTACCGATCTTACCAATGGGTCGCCTGGCCCCGAGAGTGAACACCTCGCGGAAGGGGAGGTCGTGAACTCGGCATGATCATCTCGCCCGGTGGCGCGTCGAGCGTCACGCTGTGTTCCACATCCTTGGAAGTGGAACGGGACATCACACGCTCCGTCAGAAGGACCACTGCGCGTCCGTGAGCTCATGTCGCCGCACCATAGGGCGTGCCTGACCAGCTCAAGCACTGATCCACCCACCCGGTAAGAGCCGCCAGAAACGCCTAGTTCCCTTCGCGTAGGGTGGCGTAAGCCGCCGCCACCGACGCGCAGTTGACCCGCGGGTTCCCGGCGGGCACCGACTGCTCCAGATGCTGCAGGACGCTGAACTCGTCCTCGTCGTTGACGCCGTTCTTCTGCAGGTCTTCCAGCGTTGCGTTGACGACGGCTGTCAGGTGCGGGCGGTTCTCGGTGCAGCGGGGTGCCAATGCGTCGAGAACCTGTTGGTACTCGCTGGCGGGCCGACCGGTCCCATCGAGGTCGGCCAGCTTCTGCGCCGGCCCAGGCGTCGACGCATGCGTGGCCAGGGCCCGCTTCGTCTTCGCTGCCGGACTACTGTGGCTCGCTGCAGGCGTCGCGGCTGCTGCCGAGGTGTCGTGTGTGGCGGCGTCGTTGACTTCGGAGACCATGCCCGCGATGAACGGCGGAGCTGCGATCAGCACCCCGACACCGATAGCGATCTTCTTTCTCCTGCTCAGCGGCTTCTTCGGCGCCGGAACGGGCTGCTGACTCACGATCCCCCCTGTACAGGCCGGGCGCCCCTCATCGGGGGCGCGGCATCGGGACCGTACACCTCACATGCACCAGTCCATCACCCAACCCCCTCAATCTACCGGTAGGAGGGGACGGGTATGTCCGAGGTCGGCGACCTGTACGTCGTCCTCCGCACGGTCACCGAACCGTTCAAGCGCGGCATGAAGGAGGCCAGTTACGGCTCGATCTTCTGCCACTGCGCGTCCGTGAGCTCACGTCGCCGCACCATAAGGAGTGCCTGCCCAGCTCAAGCACTGATCCACCCACCCCGGCAAGAGCCGTCAGAAACGCCCTGGTCAGTCCGCCATCAGACCCCCTCTCTCCCTGCCTCCGTCCACAGGGTGTGGAAGACTCGCGCAGCGGCAGGGCTGGTTCCCAACCCCCGTGGGAACCAGCCCGGTTCGCTATGCCCGGTCGGCTATCCGTTGCCCTCCGGCGTCGCCAGACGGTAGGTGCGCGGCCGGTCGTCCAACTGCTCGGCGATGCCCTGCCGGGCGAGGGTGACCAGCGCGTTGGCGATGGCCCCCGACGACTTCTCGATCACGCGGCTGATGCGCGTGGCCGTGAACGCCTCGCCGGGGTACGCCTGGAGATGGGCGATGACCATCTGCCGCAGCGCTCCGGGCGCGAGCATGGCCATGGTGTCCAGCTCCCCATGGAACTGGACGCCATCTGGCCCTCGCTCTCGCTCGCAGTATGACCGGATGAACCTCATCCACCCAGGTAGGCCACGTGTGTGTACTCGTGGCCTGACCTGGGTGGATGAGGTTCTCGGCAAGGACAGTCCGGGAATTTTCCCCGCGGCCTACCAGTTCGGAGAGACCAAGCGCTTCTTCTGGGCAGCTGGATACCCGGTGGGCGAGCTTCTGGTAGGCCTCCTGGACGATCGTCGAGGCCGGCGTGCTGATGAAGGACGATGACGAGCGGCAGTACAAGTGGGACCGGAGGGAGTCCGGCATTGCCAGGTCCCGGCCGCACGGCTCATGCCTGCGGTGCGCTTCCCTGCCTGGTAGAGCCTGACCAACTGATTCGGTCGGCAAGCAGTGCCGGACGAGCCGGGACTTGTCTCGGGCCTGCAGGCGTGCGTGTTGGTGTTCGGCCCGGTATGTTGGCTTGCCCGCGTAGGCGAAGTCGCCCCGGCCTTTGGTCATGTGAGGCCGCATCAAGGCGCAGGCGGAAGAGGGCTTCCGTTGCCCGACGACCTCGGACTCATCCCGGGATCAGGACGCTGGTGATCTGGTTGGGCAGGAAGTCGAGTCGTCCGGTGTGCGCGCCGGTGGTGCGGTCGGCGCGGAACTGGCTCGGCGTACAGCCGACCATGTTCTTGAAGGTCCGGTCGAAGTGCGGTTGGTCGTGGTAGCCGGCCTGGGCCGCGGCCAGCGCCCAGGGCAGCCCGGTCTCCCGGTGCCGCAGGGCCTCCTGGAGTCGCAGTACCTGGGTGAGTGCCTTCGGGGTGGGGCCGATCTGCTGGCGGAACCTGCGTTCGAGCTGGCGGCGGCTCCAGCCGGTACCGGCTGCCAGGGCGTCCACCCGGATGCGTCCGCCGGTGCGGTGGACCTCGTCCCAGGCCCAGGCCACCTCCGGTGCGCAGCGTGGACCTTTCTGGAGCCGGTGCGTCAGTACGCGGTCGAGTAAGGCGAATCGCGACTCCCAGTCGGGGCGGTCGGCCAGTTGCTCGGTGAGCTGCCGGAGTTTACGTCCGACGAGGTCTTCCGGATCCACGTCGAGCTCCGCCCACTCGGTCATGGGGACGGCGAAGACGCGGTATGCCGCGAGCGGCGTCAGCATGACCGTCACGCCGTGCAGGAGCCCGCAGTGCTCACCGACGACCGCAGTAGTGCGTACCCCGCTGGCAAGGGAGGCCACCGACGCGGCGCGCGTCGGTCTCAGCGCGTCGACGATCCGCAGAGAGGCACCGAACCCCAGCATGATCTTCACGACGCCGTCCGGCACCATGAGCCGGCGTCGCTGACTGCGGGGACCGAACCGGAAGCCGCGGTAACCGAGCACCTGCCCGCGAAGGGCGGGGGCGGCGGGACGGCAGGCCAGCTCGGGTCCGAGGTGCTCGTGGCGGGAGACCTCCGAGTGGCTCATGATTCCTCCATGTTTGAGTGATGCGCACATGTCAACCATTGGGGAACATTACGCCGACATTTGCGGGGCGTTGGCGGAACCCAGAGGTCCGCAACAGGGGAGGGTGGGCGGCGCTGGAAGTGCTCGTGCCGTGTCGCATTCGTGCAATACGCGCATGGTGCGGACCCGCAAGTCTTCTCGCAGGCCCGGCCACGAGGCGCCGGGACGGCAGAGGGGAATCACGCATGGCCATCAAGCGACTTGCTGCCTTGATGACAGCGATCGGGGCGCTCTCCGTGGGCGGATGGGCGGCCGCCGGGCCGGCTGCCGCGGGCGACTACTACCACTGTCCGGCGGGGTACTTCTGCACCTACGCGGGCAACGACGGCCAGGGCTACCCGAACATGGAGCTGAAGGACACCAACCCCAACTGGAACGCCTTCGGTGGCGTCGGCAAGGACGGCTCCGCGCTGAACTGGGGCAAATCGGGCCTGGGCGTCACCGTGTACGACAAGTGGGGGAACTACGACTACTGCGTGCCGTGGCATCTGGCGGTGGCGAACGCCGGGCATGTCGGTGGCTCGAACTTCTGGAACAACAACTGCTGACGGCGTCGGCAGGTTGACCTGATTCGCGGCGGTGGGCCCGGGAGAGCATCGCCCGGGCCACCGTCGGGTTCGCGGAGGGGAGAGCATGCAGATGTCACTGACGATGCGCCCGTTCTTGCTGGCCGGCCTGGCGCTGACGGTGGGTGCGGTTACGGCGGGTTGCGCGGCGGAGGCGAGCGGCACGCCCCGCGCTGTCGCGACGTCGGCGCCAGAGGCTTCACCGGCAATCAAGGGCGCGCTCCCGCAGCGCGACGTGGACACCATCAACCTGGCCGACCAACTGCTGCTGCGGTCCTGCCTGAAGCGGCAGTACTTCAAGTACACCCTGTTCGGAACCGGCGGGACACGGCCCCCGCACATGGCAGAAGCCCCCTACAACCAGAGTGTGGACCAGGCCAGAGTCCACGGTTTCGGCGGGACCGCCTCGGCCGCAACGCTCAACGGGGCCGAACCGCCGGACGCCAACACGCGCTACGTCGCCTCGCTGTCCACGGAGCAGCAGGCCCGCTACGAGACAGCCGTGGTCGGCAACGCCAAGGACCGGATCGATCAGCGCCTGTCCAACGGATCGGTGTGGAGCATTCCGCGCCAAGGCTGCCAGGCGGACGCGTACGAACAGATCTACGGGACGCTGCCGGCCTACCTGCAGTACGTCACGTTCTCGAACGAGGTCCTGCAGTCGGCCTCGGAGGAGGCAGGCACCGATCCTCGCTACAAGGCCGCCCAGCGTGCCTGGGTCTCCTGTGTTCACACCAAGGGTTACAACGCGCAGGCGCCCACCGAGCTGATGAGACAGGCCCTGGTCCCGTACACAAAGCTGGGGGAGGACAAGGCGACTACCAGGCAACGCGAGATCGCCATGGCAGTGGCCGCCGCCGAATGCAACAGCTCGACCGGTCTCGTGGCGATTCACGACCGGGCCAAGCAGGAGAACATCGACCGGCTGGTCCGGCTCAACACGGCCGGGTACGCGGCGTTCCGGCGCACGGGGGCGGCCGCGCTCGCCCGAGCCGAGACGATCGTCGCCCGTGACGAGCTCGCTGCAGGTCCCGGTTCCGGGACGGGCGAACCCAGCGCGCGTCCAGGCCGGTGACCTACATTCTCGGCATCCGGACGCCGCTGAGTACGACCTCGATACCCGCGTCCGCGAGGACAGAGTCGAACGCGGCGGTAAATGTCGAGTCCCGGTCACGGATCGGCCTCGCCGGAGGCGATGATCTGGTCCGCGAGGACGCGCTTGGCGCCGAGCAGGCGGGCGACCTTGTCCTCGACGGTGCCCTGCGTGGTGAGCCGGTGGACCTGGACGGGGCGGTCCTGGCCGATGCGGTAGGCGCGGTCGGTGGCCTGGTCCTCGACGGCGGGGTTCCACCACCGGTCGTAGTGGATCACGTGGGTGGCGCGGGTGAGGTTGAGGCCGGTGCCGGCGGTGCCGACCTGGCCCGTGGCCGCCTGGTCTCCAAACACGACGCGCTTGTGGAGGCACTGACCGGCTAGTTCGACGATCACCACGCGTACCTGTGCCGGCTACTGCTGGACACCATCGACCGGATCACCGTCCAGGCGGATGAATTGTGGCAGCGGATCACCGCCCAACTCGCCGGGATCTGCCTTCTGGAGGCCGACGAGGACACACCACCACCAGCGCCTGGTCAACCCAGCCCTCAAGACCCAAGTCCTCGTCCGCCAGCTCCAGGCCCTCGGTCACCAGGTCACCCTCGCCCCCATAGAAACTGCGCTCTGAGCACCACAACCGTCCCAAGCCCCTCCGTCGGCTGACGCTGCCGCTTGCCCACCTGAACTGGGATTTTCCGTTTCAGAGGGGCCCGGCCAAGGGGAACCGGCCCTGCGCGGCGCGATCCGCTGCTCCTGCGCATCTGAGCGGAACTGCGGCCGGTCCACGTCGGCCTGTCCCCGGCGCAGGGGCGGCCCGTCGGCCGGCTAGCCCACAGTCCACCGGATCATCCAGGCTTCGTTCTGGATGGAGATGACCCCCTCACACTCGGAGACGAAAGCGTCGATGAAGTCCTCGGAGCGGTCGGCAGCCATGGTCCATCGCTCCAGCAGACGCTCCAACTCCTCGGCGGTGCGCGTGAACTCGAGCTGCTGGTACGCGTACCGCTGAGCGACCGCGTGCGCAGTCACGGCGATCGAGACCGAGGCCACGACGGCCACCCACGCCGCCAGCACCTCCACCGCAAAGGCGCCGGAAGCAGCAGCCAGCACGCCGCTGAGGCAGCCCAGCGCCAGTTCGGTAAGTGGCGCACCAGCTGGCGGAGTGGTTCAGGGAACGCTTCCGGGTTCGACGACCCACTGGGAGGGATGGCCGGTGAGGTCGCCGATCATGTCGAAGTCGCCGTGGTAGTGCAGGACGGTGACTCTGTGGCGTTCGGCGCAGGCGGCGATGACGAGGTCGGGGATGGACAGGGCCCGGTGGAAGCCGCGGTCCAGCGCGGCGCGGTGGAGTTCCTTGGCGCGGTCCCAGACCTCGTCGGGGCAGGGGAGGTAGTCGAAGCCGGAGAGCATCTCCTGGAGTTCGTCGGCCTCCTTGCGGTCGCGGGCGCTGTGCAGAAGCTCCATTTCGATGACGGCGGTGACCGCTAGGAGCCCGCGCTGGTCGAGCTCGTCCAGGACGAGAGCGACAGCGGGGCTGCTCCAGCGGGCGAAGGCGGACTTGTCGAGGAGGAAGCGTGTGGCGGTCATACGGTGTCGGCGGCGGACGAGCTGTCGGAGGTGTGGTTCTTGGGGCCGCTGCCCTCGATGATCTCCGAGAAGTCGAACCGTCCGGCCTTGATGGCATTGATGCCCCGGCGGCGCCGGCCGCGCTTGGCGACATCGAGGAGGGCCTCACGGATGGTAGCGGCCTTGGTGGTGGTGCCCAGCAGGTCACGCACTTCTTCGAGGACCGCGTCGTCGATCTCGACCAGGGTCTTGGACATGTCGGGCCTTCCTTCGGGTGATGGACGGAAAGCCAGGTATATCGTTTCGGTCGCGAAAATTATATACCCAGTTCGGGGTGGTGATGGCGTCGAAGTGGCGCTCCCTGCCGTTTCCGGTGGCTGGATCCGCACTGATTCTGTGGAGTTTCCGCGTTTTGGCCGCGTATGGTACCCCTCGGCCTCCGGCCCCGCGGCGGGTTCCCCGGGCCGCGGGTCCGGTCGGTACGGTCGCGTGGTGATGTGTGATGACGAAGCTATGTCGCTGGCCGTCGGCTCCCTTGTCGCCTGGGGTGCGGAGCGGGGTGAGGCTCTCGACCCGGTGGCCGCGGATGCGGTGGTGCATCTGCTGGCGTTGAGTGGGGCCAAGGTGCGTGACGGGCTGCCCGAGGCGACACCCGATCTGGTGCGGGTGGTGCTCCTGGAGGCGTTGCCGCAGTTTCTGCCCGTCTCGGCCTGTGCGGAAGGGGCTGCGCTGGAGGTGCTGCGGGTGCTCGCGGACCGGACCCGTGTGGACGGGCGGCTCAATGCCAAGAGGCATACGCGGCTGCGGGAAGCGGTCGATGCCTGTGCCGGGGAGCACCAGCGGCTGATGACCGACCCGCGTGAGCTGACCTCGGCGCGGTTCTGGGACGGCCTGTTGCGTGCCCGTGGCGTCGACGTACGGAATGCGGACGCGGTGGAGGCGGGGCTCGAGGAGCTGTCGCGGCTCCCGTACGCGGAGCGCGCCGCGCTGCTCTGTCTGCCGGAAGCCGCCGGGAGCGGGACTCCGTTCGCTCAGACGTGGGCACTCGGCCCCTACCGGCGGGGTCTTGCCGTGCAGCGGCAGACGATGGCCGCCGCACTCCTCGGGCAGCAGCTCACGCTGGCCTTGATGCGGTCCGACGAGGCGCCGTGGATCCTCGGACTGCTCGGTGAGGCACGGGTGGAGCGGCTGATGGAGGCGGAAGGGCCGGACACATGGCTGAGAGCGAGTACCGATGCCGGTCTGGAGGCGGCGCGTCGGTGGGCGGCCGTGGACGCCGTGGCTGGCTCGGCGCAGCGTGTGCCCTTGCCCGTCCCCGGACCGCGCCTCCTGGATGCGGCGCTGGTGACGGCCGTAGGGGATATCGCGGACTGGTACGCCGAGCGCTACGGGGACGAACTCTTCGCCGTGCCACACCCGTTGCCAAAGGACCGGGCCCGGTGTGTGGCCCTGCTGCGTGACAGCGGACTGCTCGCGCCCGCCGCGCGGCTCGCCGAGGCCCCGCCTCAGGACGCCGACGCCGATGCCGAGGAGGTCCGTTTCGCGCTGCTGACCGACTTCCTGGACCGGGATGCGCAAGGGGCGCTCTGTGCAGGACCGTCCCTGGAGGTGTGGCGGCAGGGCGACGAGGCAGAGCTCGTGGCGCTGGCGGTGCGCGCTCTGGTCGTGCTCTGCGAACGGATCGGTACGGATGCCGAGTTGGGCGTGGAGTACGAGGGCGAGGTCCTGGGCGACGTGGTCGGGCTCTGCGCCGCGGGAGGGCAGGTCCGATCGGTGGCCCGGGACGCGGCCGTGGCGGCCGACTGGGTGGTGTCACCGACGGCGGAGATCGACGCGCCGGTCGAGGTGGTGGGCGAGGAGGCGGTCCCGTACGAGCTGCCGCCGGTCCCCGAGCTCGAACGGCTGCTGCGAATCGGGGAGTTGGACGAGCGGGACGTCGCGGATCTGGAACCGTCCGCGCGGCTCCTCGTCGGCCGGCTCGATCTCCTTGCCGAGGCCGGGGTGGTGTGGAGGCGCGGTGATGCGTACGGGCTGACCCCGATGGCCGCGGCGCTGGTGCGCGAGGCGCTGATGCTCGCCCACGGCGGTGGCTGGCCGACGCGTGACGGGGAGCGGGCGCCGGTGGCGGCGGCGGAGCGCTTCCCCACCATGGAGGCGGTGCTCGCGCTCGACGCCGACCGGCTCGTCGCCGGCGCACAGAACTGGGAGGAGCACGCGGCCCACCGGGTGCTGCACCAGTGGCTCGCGGCCGGCAACGGGATGCGCTGGCCCGAACTCCTCGCGGCCCTAGCCACCCCCGTACAGGGCAGGAGCCGGGGCGACCGCCGCAGGCTGGTCGCGCGCATGCTGCCCGACGCTCCGGCCGAACAGCTCATCGAGTACACCGGAGATCCGCTGCTCGGTGCCTGGGCCGCGCAAGTACTACGGGCGGCGGGCCAGGACGTCGCGGAGGAGTCCGTACCGCTCTCGTCCCGCCTGCTGTGGTGGCTGGAACGCCTTCAGGATTACGCGGCCCCGGCCTGGCGCGAGACCATCTCCGCCAGCGGGGACGACACCGGGATTCCTGAAGTCACCGCCTTCTACGAGGAGTTCGACCGGTGCGCCGAAGCGTGGCCGGACGGAGGGGCGGAGTTCCTCGCGGAGCTCGCCCGGGCAGAGCCCTTCTCCGCAGAGCACATCCTGGAGCTGTTGGAGGGCCACCCGGACGGCGAGGCGGCCCGGCAGGCGGAGCAGGCACGCGCGGCATGCGAGAAAGCACACCATGAGCGGACACGTGAGCTGCAGTCAGCCCCCGGGCGCGGCCGAGGCGGCAAGAGCGCGAAGAAGCGGGGGAAGCGTCACTGATTCCGGCCTGAGGGCGAAGATGGTGGGCCGACCGGCAGCGCGTGTGTGCGGCGGCCGACCGTGCAGGGCCTCGGCAGCACCGCCCAGGGCCTCGACCAGGGATGCGTCGGGAGTGATGGTCGCCCACTTGCTGGCCATACATCGACCATGGCGCGATACGGCATGGGTGTGGAGGGCTCGGCTGGGACGGAGCCGGCAGTCACGGCCCGTGGGTGGGGTGCGCCGCTCACGGCGGCTGGATCCCGGCTGGATCCGCCCCGGCTCTCCGGCGTTTGCGAAGGTCAAAAATCTGGGCCCGATGTTCCGCTTCAACGTGTGAATTGTTCGAACGAGGACCCCTCTGGCTTGTGTTTGCACAGGTCGGAGGGGTTTTTGGTGTTCGGAAGTGGTGGAATTCTGCTGGAATGTGCGACGGGACTTTCGGGTGCTTGCCGTGGCTGATGCGTGAGTGTTTGCGCAGGTAGGGCTGCTAGCGGTGGTAGTTGAAGCTGGGCGACTTATTTCCGGTGCTGGATCGGTGCTGGATGAGCTGACGGTGTGTCAGGGGATTTGGGTGGGGAAGTGCCGTCGGCTTGTTGTCTCCGCGAACGCGACCATCTGCCCGGCCGGCTGGGCAGACATCACTGCCGCAGTGGACCACTGTCGGGCGCATCGCGGGGTCAATTGAGGTTCGTCTCTGAGTGTGAGTTGCGTGGTGGGGTCTCCGGGTGGATAGGGCAGATGCCTGCACAGGCGGGCCGGGCGATTGAGGGCAAAGTCGCCCAACGGGGGGAAGTCCACTGGTGCCTTCTGGGCCTGGGCCTACTGATGCCTCCCCGCCGCAAGGCCAGTCATGCGCGAGGTCGTCATGGCTGTGTGTCGTGACGGAGTTGATCGGGTCTCGGCGTCATCAGTGATGGCCGTAGAGCTGGCCAAGGTCGATCAGGTGCACGTCGTCCCGGCCGCCGGCGGTCTTGGTGAGGTCGCGGGTGAAGCCGTGCTGGGAGAAGACGGCGAGGTGGGCGTCGTTGGTGTGGTGGCCGTCGGTGGCCGTCGGTGGCCAGGACGGTGCGCAGGCGGTCGAGGCGTTCGAGGTCGGCGACGCCGCGCGGCGAAGTCCTTCTCCCGAAAGCCCTTCCGCTCGCCCTTGCGGCCGTGGTGCACCAGCATCCGGAAGATGAGCCGGGTGCGCTGGTCCGGCCTGTGGCACACCAGGCCGGCCAGGGATATAGGTCCCGAGCCCCCGGCCCGGAGTGTGACGCGAGGCGTGTGGCCGCGCCGGGACCAGGTCCGTGCTTTCGGCGGCCTGAGAACCTGGCCGGACTCGGCGGCGAAGCACAGCCATGCATCCTGGTCCCTCACCGTCTTTCCCACCCGCGGCCAGGTTTCCCTGATCCAGGTCGCCACCGCATCCGCGTCGGGCTCGGCGGCGCGACGCGCCGGGACCTGCACCGTGAAGCCCATCTGGTGCAGGATGCGCCAGGTCTGCGCCGGACTGAAGCGGACGTGGAAACGCCGCGCGATCACTGTGGCCACCCGAGCCAGGGTCCAGCGCTGGTCCTCCACCCAGCCGTGCACGGCCGGCCCCTTCTCCAGCTCGGCGGCCAGCCAGGCCCCCGCCATTGCGGTCTCATCCGCGACGGCTGCCCTGACCGCCCCTTGGACCGCAGGGCCTCAACGCCGCCCTGCCGTCAGCGCGCATGCCAGGCATAGGCGGACTTCCGGGAGACGCGTACTCGCCGCGCGACCTGCGGCGGCGCCACCCCTTGAGCGAACAACTCGGCAGCCTCAAAGCGCACTTGCTCCCGCTGAGCCCGCTGCTTCGCGGTCCGACCGTCCCCATCGGGATACCGCATCACACCGGCATACACCCACCAGCGAGATCACCGTCACCCCAGGGCGAAAACCTCAGGAGCGGGAACGCGCGCAACGTTACGTCGGCGAAGCCCGTCCTTGCTGAGACATGGGGTCAGGGCAGGCGGTGATCGCCTCGTCGCAGGCCGCGCTCGGCCTTCTCCAGTTGGCTCAGGGCCAGTTCCAGGGCGGCGGAGTTGCCTGTCGCGCGGCAGAACTCGGCGGCCCGCCGATTGGCGGGGACAGCCTTCGCGTAGTGCCCGGCGTCCACCAGGGCGCCGGCCCACAGGACCAGGCCCCAGGCCTCCTTCACCGGGTCCTCGCTTTCCGCGTAGGACTCATGGAGGCGCCGGAACAGGGGGAGGGTGTGTTCGGCTCGTCCTGCTTGCGCGATGTCGACGCCGATCTGGAACAGGGCCTGCTGTTCGAGATCGGGTCTGCGCATCCCGCGGTACACGTCGGCGCAGCTCAAGGCGACCGCGGAGGCCTGCTCGTCCCGGCCCGTCGTGGCCAGCGCCTTGCCGAGGTCGAGCAGCGCCGCGCCCTGTCGGCCGTGGTCGCCGGCTTCGGCGAATGCGGGGGCGGCCCGGGTGAGGGGGGCGATGGCCTCCTCCTGCCGGTTCAGGGCCAGTTGAGCGCGGGCGAGGTCGAGGAGCGCGGATGCCTCCGCGGCGGGGAAACCGAGGCGCCGCAGGATGTCGGCGGCTCGCCGCAGGGCGGGGACGGCCGCGTCGTGGCGTGCTGCCGTGAACAGGGCTTGGCCGAAGCCGTACTGGCTGATGGCCTCCTCTCGCTCGTTCCCCGCCGCCCGGCAGCAGACCACTGACTCCTGCCAGGCGGCGAAGGACTCGTCGGCCCGCCCCAGCGACTGCATGCAATCGGCCAGGTGTCGCAGGGCCTCGCCCCGGGCCACGTGGTCCCCGGCCTGGCGGAAGGCATCCGCAGCCTGCGAGAAGCAGGAGACCGCCTCCTCGTGGTGCTGCTCGTGCTCCAGGCCGAGGCCCGCGTTGCTCCAGGCCCGGCCCTCCCTCCGGAGGTCCCCGAGGTGCCGGTGGAGTCCGGCTTCGCGCACATGGACGGCGGCGGACTCCGCGTGTCGGCCCATCGTGCGCAGGTCGGCACCGAGGTGGGTGGACGTTGCGGCTTCGCCGCCGGCATCGCCCGCGTCGCGGTACGCCGCGACGGCCTGTCGGCGGGCGGCGATGGCCTCGCCGGTGCGTTCCAGCTGCGAGAGTTCGGTGCCGAGGCCCGACCATGCGGACGCCTCGCCGCCCCGGTCGCCGGCTTCGCGGTGGACACCGATGGCCCGCTGCCAGACCAGGACGGCCTGCTCGGGCCGCTTGAGGTACGAGAGTGTCACGCCGACGCCGAGGAGCGCCGCACCCTCGGCCTCACGATCGCCGGTCTCCCGGCAGACCTCGCTCTCCCGCTCGTACGCGGTGTTGGCCTGCTCGTAGCGGCGCAGTGCGAGGTGGCTGCCGCCCAGTCTGTGCAGCATGAGGCATTCGCGTGAGCGGTTGCCCACGGCGCGGTAGAGGGCGGCGGTCTGCTCGCAGACCGGGATGGCCTCCTCGTAGCGTTCGGCGCTCATCAGGGCCTCGCTGCGGTTGGACAGCGCGTCGGCTTCGTGAGCCTGATCGCCCTCCTCGCGGAAGAGGGCCGCGGCCCTCCCGCATGCGGCGGCGGCGTCCGCGAACAGGCCCATGTGGGCGCAGACGCCGCCCAGATTGACCAGGGCCCCGGCTTCGCCCCTGCGGAAACCGGCCCCCCGCAGGAGGGCGACGGCCCGTCGGCAGACAGCGATGGCCTCCTCGTCCCGCTGCAGACGCGCGAGAACGCCGCCCAGCTGGCCGAGTACCTCGCCTTCCTCAGGGCGGTCGCCCGTCTCGCGCAGGAGAGCCGCGGCCCGCTCGTAGGCGGTGGCCGACTCCTCGTGCTGCTCGAGGTTGTACAGGGCGAAGCCCAGCCTGCGCAGGGAGTCCGCCTCACGGGCGTGACTTTCCCTCTCCCGGTAGATGTCGGCGGCCCGCCGCAAGGGAGCCAGGGACTCCTCGAACCGCCCGAGTTTCAAGAAGGCATGGCCGAGGTTGTGCCACGGAGGGCCCGGTGAGGCGCCATGAGAGGGGCCGTTCTCCTCCAGGAGGGCGAGGGCTCGTCGGCTGATGGTGACGACTTCCTCGTACCGGTCTGCCGCAGTCAGCGCGTAGCTCTGGTTGACCAGTGCCGCGGCTTCGAGGGTCAGGTCACCCATTTCCCGGTAGGAGGCCGCCGCCCGCCCGGAGGCGTCGGCCGCCTCGTCGGCCCGGTCGAGGCGGGACAGGGTGCGGCTGAGATTGGTCAGTGCCATGGCCTCCAGGTGGTGCTCGCCGGTCTCTTGGAAAAGGGTGGCGGCACGTTCGCCCACCGTGGCCGCCTCCGTGAGCCGTCCCGCCCCCTCCAAGGTGTTGGCAAGGTTGTTGAGCAGGTTCGCGGCGCTGCTCCGGTCGCCTGCCTCGAGCCGGACGGCCGCAGCTCGTCGGAAGGCAGTGACGGCTTCCTCGAACTTCCCGAGTGCGACGAGGGATTCGGCGACCTCGGACAGTTCCGTGACCAGTTCGGGGAGGTCGGTGCCGGGGCCCGCGTCGGCCAGGCGGCGGTGCAGATCGGCGATCCGCTCCGACGCCGCCAGGATCTCCTCGGGCGGTGCCGGCGGGGCGAAGGTCCTGCGGGTCAGGGCCACCGCGCTCTCGGGAAGGTCGAGGGAGGGATGGGCGATCAACAACTGCCGGTACAGCTCGGCGGCTTGCCGGTACGTGGTCCGGGCCTGCTCCTGGCGGTCCAGATCGGCGAGTCGGTCGCCGAGCACGTGCATCGACCGGGCGAGGTCGAGGTGATGGGCGCCGAAGTCCGTCTCGGCCAGCTGCCGTTGCATGGCCACGGCCTCCTCGGCACACCCCAACGCCTCCTGCCTGCGCCCCACCTGTGCGAGGCTCAGGGCGAGGTTGTGCAGGGCGAGCGCCAGGCCGGGCTGGTGGGCTGCGGGATTTGCGGCGGCCAGGTCGCGGTAGAGGTCGACGGCCTCCCGGGTGACCGTCAGGGCCTCCTCAGTGCGGTCCGCCGCGGACAGTGCGCCCCCAAGGTTGCCCAGCGCGATGGCCAGGCCGGGGGTTGTGGCTGCGGGGTTCGTGGCGGCCAGTTCACGGGCGAGGCCGACGGCCTCCCGGTTGGCGGCCAGCGCCTCCTCGCCATGGTCCATCTCCAGCAGCCTCGCGCCGAGGTTGCCCAGTTGAGCCGCGAGTCCGCCGCGTCGGCTGACCGGGATGCTGGCGGCCAGGTCGCGGTAGAGGGAGAGGGCCTCCTGGGTGGCGGCCGCCGCTTCCTCGGTGCGGCCGTGCCCGGAGAGCCGGTGGCTGAGGTCGGTCAGGGACCTCAGCAGGGTGGGAAGGTGGGTGGCCGGGTCGCTGCCGACCAGTCGGCGGCAGATCGTCACGGACTCCTCGGAGAGGAACAGTGCCTCCTCCGTGCGGCCCACGGCGGACAGCGTCCCGGCAAGGTCGTCCAGCGCAACCGCCAACTGGCTCAGGCAGTCGAGGTGTTCGGGGTCCTCCGGACGGTCGGGGGCAGCCTTGACGAGCTGTCGGCGCAGCCGGACGGCCTCCTCGCCCGGCGCGATCGCGTCCTGGCGTCGGCCCGCGTTGCCGCGGCGCCACGACAGCGTCGCGTACAGCCCCGCCCGGTCGCCGGGGTCGGTCGTCAGAGACAGCCGATGGGCGATCAGAACCTCCATGACCGCGAGGACGCCGATGTCCAGGTCGACGTCGCTGCCCTCGGGCAGCCGGGCCTCGACCACCTCCAGCGCGGCCAGCAGGTCCGGGTCGAGACCGCCATCTCCGTCGTCGTCGGCGTCGTCCGGGTCGGCGAGGGCGGCCAGCGCGGTCAGGGCGGAACTGCCGGCGGCGATCGCGAGACCGGGATCGCGGCGCAGCAGCGGGTACAGGACGTCCTTGCCGAGATGCGCCCACCGGCTGCCGGCCGAGGCCAGGAAGGTCACGGTACGGGGAGCGATGACCGCCCGGAGATCCTCTTCGGCGGACGTCCCGGCGGGCTGCGCGGTCAGCAGCGCGGGGGCGTCGTTCGCCCAGGGGTCGGGTTCGTACGAGCTGATGTCGTGCCCGGGAGTGAGCAGACCGAGGAAGTCCTCCGCGAGCCGGTCGGGATACAGGGGCTCCAGGACCGTGGCACGGTCGGCAGGCGGATAGCAGAAGCGGTGATCGTCCAGCAGGTGGTCGTGCGGCTCCGGCAGCTCCAGTCTGCGCAGGGCCTGCCTTCCGGTCCGGTGGCCCACCGCTCCGGTGAGGACGGCGGTGAACACGGTCTTGGCCATGACGGACTGCCCGGTGCGGTAGTCCTGCCCGTGCCGCCCGGCGTCGACGAGCCGCTGCCACGCCAGGCGTTCGCGGTCCAGCAGATATGCCGACAGCTGGTGCGGCTCGTAGCGGG
This sequence comes from Streptomyces sp. NPDC007095, assembly GCF_040634475.1. Lineage (NCBI taxonomy): Bacteria > Bacillati > Actinomycetota > Actinomycetes > Kitasatosporales > Streptomycetaceae > Streptomyces > Streptomyces sp. NPDC007095. The sequence continues at coordinate 33,411 of NZ_JBEYFS010000073.1, read as the reverse complement.
ACGGCGTCGTGCCGTGCTTGCGGGCGTCGACCGCGACCAGCGCGGCCATCTGCAGGTTCAAGGGCAGGCCGAAGTCGCTCTCGCCGAGGGAGGCGGGCGGCCGGATGCTCGCGGCATCGGCAACGCCGTACAGGTCGCTCGCGGCGTAGCGGTCGCGGGCGGAGGTGAACATGCGCAGCCGGTCCCCGGCCAGCGGGGGCAGGAGCAGGTCGTCGGCAGCGGCGCGGCGCTCGCCGAGTTCCGCGCGCAGGGCGGCGAACCAGCGGACGGTGCGGCCGATCAGCAGTACCCGCGTGGGCCGCAACTGGTTCAGGACGGTGGTGGACAGCAGGCGGGTCAACTCGCTGTGCGCCCACCGGTCGGCGTAGTCGACGACGAGGAGCACTCCGGCGGTGTCGCTCGGCGCGGCGGCGCCGTTCCCCTGAGGGAAGGGCCCCGGGGAGGCGCCCTGGAATCCCGCGTGCAGGACCTGCCACCGTCGCGCGGCGGGCGCGTCCGAACCGGCCCGGCCACGGGAGCGCTCGGCGAACTCCAGGGCGAGCCGGGTCTTGCCCTGTCCGCCGGGAGCGTGCAGCAGCAGGACCGACAGCGCCGGTCCGTCGGCGTCCCGCCATTGCCGCAGCTGTTCCAGTTCGGCCTCCCGGCCCACGAACGGCACGATCTGGCTGCGGGCGTCCAGCAGTCGGCTGGGCTGCCTCATCAGCCAGGCCGGGTCGGAGGCGGCCGGCACGGGCAGATCCTCGACGGCGGGCAACCGCGAGCCGTACACGTTGATCGTCGCGCTCTGGCTCTGGACGCCCCAGCCATCGGGCCCCACGTTCTGAACGAACGTCTGCGGATCCGGTGTCCGAGGGCTCTCGGGAACCCCGGTCACCGCTGATTACCCACGGTTCCCGGGTGCTGCGTGATGGTCACCGTGGCATTCTCCGACTGAATGCCCGTACCGCCGGTCACGTTCTGCACGAACCGGGCGGCCGGCTGCGGCTGCACCGCGTCGCCCGGCGGGGGCACCTCCGGGGCCGGCCGTCCCGCACCGGGCCCCGCCACCCAGATCCATGCCTCTCCCCGGTACTCCTTCTCCGTGACGGACACCCGCCGGAACTCCGCCTCCCGGAGGGTGGTGTGCGCGGCTTTCACCACGTCGTGGAAGACGATTGCCGACACGCCTACGGCAAGAGCGGCGTCCGGGGACTCGGCGAGGGCCGCACGCAGGGCCGCACTGTCGAGTATCCGGCCGATCTCCACGGGGGCCGGGCCGACGAAACCGTTGGCGCCCGGCGCCGCGGGGCCGAAGTGGACGGCTGCCCGGAGTCTGAGCCGGGCCTGAGGGATGCGGTTCTGGTTGAACGCCCGCAGTCCGGCATCCAGTTCACGCATGAAGGGGTCGATCAAGGCCGGCTCGTATGCTGATTCGGGCAGGACGGCGAACACCGAGTCGCCGCCCTCCTGGGTGAGCCAGCCCGCGCGGTCGAGGCGGGCGGTGGCAGCGGCCCGATCGAGCAACCGTGGCATCTCCTCCTGGAACTGACGCTGCGTCACCACATCGTGGCCGCCGTACCCCTGTGCATCGACCGCCAGCAGCAGCCTGCGCCCGAACGTCCCCGGGCCGCCACGTACTTCCGCATGGTTCGCAGCCATGACACCCCTCGGTCTCCGTACTTCAAGGCGAAGATCACCCTTGTCGTCCTGATCTGCCATGACCGGCAGAGTTGTTCCGCGTCAGACCGGCGCCCGCTCCCCCTCGCGCGGGCGCCGACACTGCTGTCGTACACCCGCGGCTCCGAAGTAAACCCTGTGGAAGTACGGAATGCCGTGAATCCTGACGCATGCGTGGTGCCGAGAACCCTCAGAAGTGACTGGTCCGAGTCGGGAGTTCGGTGCCTACTTGCCCTACCGGACGGAACGCGCCGTCACCGAACGAAGGAGGTCTCCATGGGCTCCGCGCGACACGATGCCCGGCGGGAAACCGAACGGGGAAGCGCTGACCGCCCCGCGCAGTACATGTTCACCGCGCTGCACGCCACGCACCAGCACGCGGACACGAAGGCCGGCATTCTGGCGGCAGCGCAGGCGGCGCTGGCCGGTACGGCGGGGGCGTGGAGTCAGCGGGCCGCGATCGCCTGGGAACGGGGCGGCGCCGCCGGGATGTTCGCCGGTGTACTCCTCGCCTTGTTCGTCTGCGGGCTGGTCGGCGGTGTGGTGAGCCTGGCGGCTGCCTTGAGCCCGCGGTTGCTGCGGGACCCCGACCTCAACCGCTACAGCTTCGTCCAGCTCGCGGCCGGGCTCGACGTGCTGCCTGCCGACGGGGTGCAGCCGGACGAGTCCGCGGACCGGCGGGAGCTGTCGCACACCGTACGGTTTCTCGCGCGCGTGGCCGTACGCAAGCACCGCTGGCTGACGGCGGCGGTGGTGTGCACGGCGGTCATGGGCGCGACCGGGGGACTGGAAGTGGTGCTCTTGCGGGTGATGGTCTGACGACACCGGCACCGGGCGGACGCGGCTTCAACCGCGTGCGGATGCCTGGGTGTTGTCCGTCGGCTCGCTGCCTCACGGCTCGTCGTGCGCCAGGTCCGCCAGCCGTCTGAGCCGGGGCAGATCCCGGATGGTGGTGGCGCGGTAACCGGTCTCCAGCAGGCCTTCGTCGCGCAGTTCACGCAGCACCTTGTGGATGGTCGTCTCGGCGGCGCCCACCAGGGTGGCCAGCTCCGGCTGGGTCAGCCGGCAGCCGACGACCATGCCGTCGGGCCCGTGAGATCCGTAGGAGGCGGCCAGTTCCACCAACAGCCGGGCCAGTCGCACCTTCGCCGGATACCCGCGGAAGTCAAGCCGCCGCTGGTTCGCCCAGCGCAGCCGGTCGGCAACGATGGCGGTCAGCGTCATAGAGACCTCGGGTCGTCGCAGGAGCAGTTCCCGCAGTGCGCCGCTCGGCAGCACCCGGGCGGTCATCGGGCTGCAGGCGGTGACGGTCGCAGAGCGAGGGGCGCCGGTCATCAGGGCCATCTCGCCCACGGTGTCCCCGGCGGCCCTGACCGCGAGGAGTGAGCTCTCGCCGTTCTCCACGGTCGCGGTGACCTTGGCGAACCCGGACAGCAGCAGCAGGACGTGGCGGCCGTCCGCGCCCTCCCGCAGCAACACGGCGCCTGCCTCGAACCATGCCTGGGTGCCCAGGCCCAGCAGTTCGCGCCGGGCGGGGAGCGACAACAGTCCCAGCAGGCTGCGCGCGGGCCACGCATTGGAGATGTTAGGCACGTCCATGTGCACCCCCGTATCCATCTGTGCACGGGACATCATCGTGCAGGTCCGAACGCGGCCCAAGAGGAACGACCCACATGATTGCCTGACGGCCGTGTCGACGGCGCGGTCGGCTTCCAGCTCCCCGCTCAACTCCGGCGGCACCTGCAGCAGGGACATGGCCGATTCTCCTTCCGGTCCGTACCGCCCACCATCACCTTCACGGTGGGCACGCTCTCGATCAGAGCCGGCGAGGATCGGGCCCCGCTTCGGTGCCCATATGTCCATGATTGGCGGCAGTACGCTCGCCGGATTCGGCATCTGTCGACCACGTGCGAAACGACGCCACGGGCACATCGGCGGGGGGCCGCGACGACCTCCTGCGGGTCCTGATCGCTGACAGGGCTCGGGCGGCGCTTGGAGCGGCGCCGGCGTTCCAGCAGCCACTCGGGAAAGTAGGAGCCTTCGCGTAGCCGGGGCACGGCCAGTTCGATGGTGCCGGCGGGGGTGTCCCACTCGCGGGGGCGGTAGCCGTTGCGGCGGTCCCGAGGATCCAGCGTGACATCCCGGTCGCCGACCGGCCGTATCCGGTGGCTGGATCCTGGCTGGATCCGCACCGGTTCCCGGTCGTTTCCGCAGGTCAAAAATCTGGGGCCGATGTTCCGCTTCAACGTCTAGTTGATCGTGCGAAAGGCCGTCTGACCTGCGGCGGAGTGGGTTGGGCGGCCTTTGCTGTCCGCGCAGAGTCCGCAGCGTGCTGGATGAGTCCGGCACGCGGGGGAGCGGTTACGCCGCTTCGTCGACCTGTGGCTGGGCATCGGCGGACTGGTCCGCGTACGCCTTGTCGACGGCGGCCCTGGTCCGCTCCTCGGAGTCGGGCCACAGGTGGGTGTAAATGTTCAGCGTCATGGCCGCGTTGGTGTGGCCGAGGCGCTCGGAGACGGTCTTCACCGACTCGCCGTGCTTGATCAGCAGGCTGGCGTAGTGGTGGCGCAGGGCATGAGGCCCGGTGCCCTTCGTTATGCCGGCCTTCGCGCAGGCGGGCCGCCAGGACCCGTCCATGAAGTGCGTGTAGACCACGGGTCCGCCTTGCGGCGCCGTGAAGATCCAGCCTTTGGGCCCATCGGCGGGGAAGTCCCGCAGGTGGGCCTTCATCGCATCCACCGCCATGCGGGGGAGCGGGACCGTGCGGTGCGAGCGGGCGGTCTTGGGTGGGCAGACGTACACGCCGTGCTTGGCGGTCTGCTGGATCTGCTGCTCGACCGAGACGGTCGCGTGCAGCAGGTCGAGGTGGCGAACCTGGAGGCCGAACAGCTCGCCGGGGCGGAGCCCGGTGGCCGCGCCGAGCAGCACGAGGCCCTTGTATCGGGCGGGTATCTCCTCGGACAGCGTCCGTACCTGCTCGACGGCCAGTGGCACGATCTTCTTCCGTGGTACCGAGGGCAGCTTCGCCTCGGCGCACGGGTTGTGAGGGATCATCCAGTCACGGACGGCCGCCCGGAAGACGGCGTTGACCGTGTTGAAGACCGTCCGTGAGGTGCTGGCGGCCAGCCCGTGCGTGGTGGTCAGGCTGGTGACCCAGCTCTGTACGTCGCCGGGCTTGATGGCGCCGAGTGCCCGCTTCTCCCAGGCCGGGTAGACATAGCAGCGCAGGTGCTGGGCCACCGCCTTGGCCGTGGAAGGCCGGTGCGGCTGGATGGTCCGCCATTCCTCCGCGTACTCCTTGAAGGGCTTCTTTGCCGACCGCGGGTCGACGTACTGCCCGGTGACCATGCTGGCCGTGACCTCGTCGAGCCAGCGCTGGGCGTCGACCTTGCGCTCGAAGTGGCGCGCGTGCTCCTTGCCGTCGAGGTCGCGGTAGCGAGCACGCCATTTGCCGTTAGGGCGCTTCTGGATGTTGGCCAAGTGGCCTCTCCTTCGTGTCGGTTGTCAGTAGTGGCCTCCGTCCTCGATGTCGTTGCTGAGGGCGCGAGCGTCCCGCTCGGCGCCCATGAGGCGGAGGCACTGCTCGTGGATCGCCCGCGAGCTGTCGGGATGGGCCTTGATGTGGCCGGCGATGGCGACTACGGCGTGATGCAGGCGGTCGCGCGCGTCTCGGGCCTCGTAGAACGCTTCGACGGCCTCTTGGACGAGGCGCCGGCTGTCGATGTCGAGCCCTTCCAAGGGCGGGGACATCAGTTCTTCGAGGGGGAGCTCGAAGACGCGGGAGAAGGCGAGGGCCTCGTCGAGGTTGATGCGTCGGCGAGGGGTGCCGTTCTCGATGCGCCAGACCGCTGTCTGGTTCATCTTGATGCCGGCTCTGGTCACCCGCTCCGCCAGCTCGGTCGTGCTCCATCCTCTGACCTCGCGCTCCAGCGCCATGCGCGCGGCCACGTTCCCTTCGCTGTAGAGCAGCGGCACTTCGCCGCCCTCGGGCTTGTCGCCTGCCATCGGACCTCCATCATCACCATCGCTATCCCAATTGAAACATGAGCTTCCCGATTTGGGTAACCGCCGATGCTGGGGTACAACTCTATGCAGATCGAATTGCCGTCTAGCCGAATGGGAATGCATGCGATACCTGGCCACCGCCGAGGTCGCCGAGCGCTACCGCACAGCCGAGAGCACCGTCCGCTACTGGCGCCACATCAAGAAGGGGCCGCGCGGCATCAAGGTCGGCAAGCGGGTGCTGTACCCCGAGGCCGAGCTGCTGCGCTACGAGCGCACCCTGATCGACGGCCGAGACGAGTGGGGCCTGGCCTCATGAGCCGCCAGCAGACCCGGACACAGCAACGGCCCCCGGCGCGCCAACGCCGAGGGCCGGAGATTCCCCTGCACGTCGCCCATCCCTGAACGAACGAACCGGTGAGGGGCGGGACCTTGCCCGTCCCGTCCCTCACCTGAGAGGAACGTCTATGGAGGACTCTACGTCCCCCGCCACCTCGAGCGCATCCGAGGTTGTCTGGCCCGCCGCCGCAGTCCCCGGCCAGGGCATCCCCTGGAGCAACGGGGACCGAAGCGGGGACCGAACGGAGTCACGGTCCCCTGCTGCACCCGCCAGCGGCGATGCTTCGACGGGTGTTCCGGTCGGGGACCGCAACACCCCCAGCGCGGAACATGTGCAGGTCAGCGCCCTGGGGACCGGTCCCGCGGGAGTGGAAGCCGGGGACCGGACGGAGACTTTCGGTCTCCTGGTCCCCGAACCTGGTCCCCGAATCCCGGGCGAGCACGCCGCGCTCCGAGCCGATGGTGAGGGCCACGGTCCCCACGCATCTGCGGGGACCGTGGCCCCCGACGGCGGATCGGGGGCCGGGGACCGTGCCGGTACGAGCGGCGAGACGGCCGACGAAGGAGCCGCGCTGCTCGATGACCTACGTGCGGCGATCGGCCGGTACGTGGTGCTGCCGAGCGACGAGGCTCTTACGGCGGTCACGTTGTGGGTGGCGGCCTCCCATATCCAACCCGCTCTCCAGCACGCGCCACGGCTGGCGGTCGTGGGGCCGACCAAGGGATGCGGCAAGTCCCGCGTCTTGGACGTGCTCCATGAGACCGTCCACCAGCCAATGATGACGGTGAACACCTCGCCTGCGGTCGTCTTCCGCGTCATCGGCAAGAACCCGCCGACGCTGCTGGTGGACGAGGCCGACACCATCTTCGGCCCCAAGGCCGGCGACAAGGAGGACCTGCGCGGCCTGCTGAACGCCGGGCACCAGCGCAACCGGCCCGCCTGGCGAATCTCCGGTCCGGAACACAAGCCGACGGCGTTTCCCACCTTCGCCATGGCCGCGCTCGCCGGGATCGGCGACCTGCCGGACACGATCATGGACCGGGCGGTCGTGCTCCGTATGCAGAAGCGCAAGCCGGGCGAGCGGATCGCCCCGTTCCGCTCGCGATACTCCGTTCCGGAACTGAACACGCTGCGGGACCGGCTGACCGCCTGGCTGGCCCCGCTGCGAAGCACTGCCGAGGGCCTGGTTCCGCAGATGCCGGTCGAGGACCGGGCGGCCGACACGTGGGAGCCGCTGGTGATCGTCGCCGACCTGGCCGGCGGCCGCTGGCCCGTCCAGGCCCGTGCCGCCTGCCTGGCGATGACCGGGAACGAAGTGGTCCAGGACGAGCAGACGACGCTGAAGACCCGGTTGCTCCGGGACATCCGCCGCGTCTTCGAGCAACAGGTCGACCCGGAGTCTCTGCGCAGCCACGACCTGCTCGCCGCCCTCATCCAGGACGCCGAGGCGCCCTGGGCCGAGTACGGAACGAAGGGTCTGAACGCCTACCACCTGGCCAACCTGCTGCGCGACTTCGGCATCAGCCCGGCCAACCACCGCTTCGAGAACGGCAGGCAGGCCAAGGCGTACGCCCGCAACCAGTTCCTCGACGCCTGGGCCCGCTACTGCCCCGACCCCGCCCAACCGGCCCCCGCAGCCGGCGAGGCCGTGCTCGCACATCGAGCCCAGGGCAAGCCACCGGCCCCTCCGTTGGGGACGCTGCCCATCGGCCCGCCCGGCGGGCCTTCCGGCCCTAAGCCCACTCGCTGACACCAGCTCCGTATCAATCCGTCGCATCCGTCCCCGCGCAGGTCAGCGCGGGGACGGAGTTCCTCGCCGATACGGATCACTCCGTACCTGCGACCGCCTCCGTACCTGTCCTGACCAGCTACGGGACGGATGCAACGGACGTGACGAAGCCTCACCCACACGACCACCGGAGCGCCACCATGCCCGAGACGAGCACCGACGACGCCCCCACCCGCCGCCGCAAGGGATTCTTCGGCCTGACCCGCCGATCAGCAGCAAGCTGGAGCGAACGAGCCTCTAACGAGGCTTCGTCCGCGCTTGCCCCCGCCCCAGGGGTGGCGGAGGAGAAGGCCGAGCGCCAGGGGGCGCCCGAGCCGGAGGAGGGCATAGCCGAGACCAGCTGGCAGCACGCACCCGACTCCGTCGCCCCGCGCACTCAACCGGCCGATATCCCGCCGCCCGCCGAGCAGCCCTCCTGGCGGGATCTCGACGCCCCTGTCCTGCCCGCGCTGATGAACCGCAAGCGCACCGTGGAGAAGCGCGACCAGGAGAAGACCATCCGCTTCACACGGACCGCAGTCAGCGTGATCAGCGCCGCCGCTCACCAGCGCGGTCAGAAGTTCGCCGGATTCGTCGGGGACGCCGCCCTCGCCGTTGCCCTCGGCAAGACGGGGCTGGTCGGCAGCCCGGAGGACGATCCTCTCCGCCCCCTGATCGAGGCCGTGGAGGCACACACCGTCGCGCTGAACCGCATCGGCGGCAACCTCAACCAGATCACCGCAGCCATCCACCGAGGAATGGTTCCCGAGCGTGCCGAAGCGGTGCTGGACCGCGTCGAGCAAGCAGCCCAGACCAGCTACCGACTGATCGACCAGCTCCTGACGGAAGGCACCGCGCATGGTTCCTGACGTCTCCACCGGATCCGACACCCGCGGACTGATCGTCTACCTCTTCGGCCCCGGCCGCCGCGACGAACACACCGCCCCGCACATCGTCGCCGCCTGGGACATGGCCGGCGCCCCCGACCCCGGCCGCAACCCCGAAGCCACCTACACCCACCTCGCCAACCGCCTCGACCACCACGTCGACCTGCGCACCCGCGAGCTGGGCGGCAAGAAGCCACCTCAGCACGTCTGGCACTGCCCGATCCGCACCGCGCCCGGCGACCGCTACCTCACCGACACCGAGTGGGCCGAGGTCGCCCGCCGCATCGTGCACGCCACAGGCATCGCCCCCGAAGGCGACGAGAAGGCGTGCCGATGGATCGCCGTGCGCCACGCCGACGACCACATCCACATCATGGCCACCACCGTCCGAGCCGACGGACGCCGCCCCCGCACCCACCACGACGGACAGCGCGCCCAAGCCGAGTGCCGCAAGATCGAAGCCGAGTTCGGCCTGCGCCGCCTGAAGTCCGGCGACCTCACCGCGCCCCGCACCCCCACCGGCGCCGAACGCGCCAAGGCCGAGCGCCAGGGCCAGACGGTCACGGCACGGCACTGGCTGCGCGAGCAGGCGTACGCGGTCGCCGCAGCCGTACGCAACGAAGCCGACTACTTCACCGTCCTGCAGTCCCTCGGCATCAAGGTCAAGACCCGCATCGGCCCCGAGACCGGCGACGTGATCGGCTACAGCCTCGCCGCCCCCGGCGACACCAACGCGGCCAGCGAACCCGTCTGGTACGGCGGCTCGAAACTCGCCCCCGACCTCTCCATCAACCGCCTACGCGAACGCCTCCCCGATCAGGAGATGGCCGACCGCCCCCGGTACGTGGCGGACCCCGCCGATCCATGGCGGCACACCACCACCGCCATAGACACGGCACGCACTGTCCTCGACTCCGGTGACGATGCCGCCGCCCAGGGCCACCTGGCCGCCTTCGGCGATGCCCTGTACAACATCGCCAGCGCCACGACCGGCCCTCACCGGGCGGAACTGCGGGCGGCGGCGATGGCGTTCAACCGCGCCCGCCGCTTCGCCGCCCGCGCCGACCACCAGGCCGCCACCGCCCTGCGCAAGGCTGCCAAGGAACTCGCCTACGCCTCCAGCGAGCCGGGCGGGCTCGCCATCGCCCTGCTCTTCGCCACCGTGCATCTGGCGCGCGCAGCCGCCAAGTGGCACGAGCAGCGCGGCCACGAGCAGCAGGCCGCTGCGGCCGAAGAAGCCTTCCGCCACCTCCAGGCGGGCTACCAACAGGCGGCCGCACCCGTCTTGGCGGACTTGGCCCGCCACGCACCACGAGCCGCAACCGCCAGCCGATTCGAGCAGGACGTTCGCGCGGCCCTCCCCGACCACGCCGACCGAATCCTCGCCGACCCCGCCTGGGCCGCCCTGACCACAACCCTCGCTCACGCCGAGACCGCCGGCCACAACCCCCGACGCCTCCTGGCCGAGGCGGGCGCCCAGCGAGAACTCGACAGCGCCGAGCACCCCGCCGAGGTCCTCAACTGGCGCATCATTGCTCAGCCGAACCGGCGGACGCAGGCGGCTCGCAGGCGAAGCACCGTCAGCGGAACGTCGTCCATGTCCGCCACGCCACACCCTCCGGCCACACCAGTGGCTACGAGGCCCGAAGAGCGCAGTCGACACCGCTGACCCCGACCCGATGCCCCGCCACGCGTCGTGACGGGGCATCGGGTCGGGTTCAACGGCAAAGCTTCATGTCGTGATCTTCACTGCTCGGGTCTACGCGAGAGCTCATCCAGGTGGCGGACCTTCTGACAGTCCTTGGCCAGGGCAACCCCGGGCTTCGTTAGGTCGAGGCCGAGGCCGAGAACGGGTCAGGATTGTCAGACCGATCATCTACTGTCAAACCCTGATCAGCTATCAACTGACCTGCTAGCCCCGAGTCTTGTTTGAGGTGCGCGACATGGATGTTCCGTACGAGGCACGACTGCGCGACATGCTGGCCGAGCGCCTTCCTCTCATCGAGCCGAGCCTTCAGTTGATTGGCACGGAGTACCCACTTCCCAATGCTCATGGAACGCGCGGGCGTATAGACATCCTGGCCCGAGACGGCCACGGGTCGTGGGTGGTGATCGAATTGAAGCGATCCGACTCGACCTCGGCTCGAGCCCTTCATGAGGTCACGAAGTACGCCGAGCTGTTGCAGCAGGAGATGGGGCTCCGCAAGGACCGCATCCGCGCGATGATCGTCTCCACCACTTGGCGCGAACTGCGCGTCCCGGTGAGCAACATGGCGCGAGACTGGTCCCACGATCTCCGCGGGTACCAACTCACATTGGACGCCAATGGCGTTCCTGTGCATGCGGACCGGGTGGAATTTCTCGAAGCGGCGGTACCGCCACGGGTGACCCCGCATCACTTCATCTACTTTTACAACTCTCCGGAGGAGCGAGCACAAGGCTGGCACGAAATTCTGGGCAGAGCCGCCGAGGCGGGAGCGCGTGATCTCCTCGCAGCGGACTTCCGACGCATCTCGCAGAGAGACCTTGTGGTCGCACCGTACGGTCTCTATTTCGCAATCGGGCGTCTGGACCCCGATGAAGCGCCAGCATGGCTCGATGACAATGGGACGGATTCGTACGAGGAAACCGGGGGTTATCCCCTGGAGTACTCGGCCCTCTGCCACATCACCCGGCATGTCTTCGCAGCTGGCTATGATGCGGCCCGCCCTGGCGTGCTCCGGCATTTGGCGGAGAACCCACACTGGGAGATTGAGGGCTATCGGGCGGCTGGCAAATTCGCGAAGCGTACTTCACTGGACGAGCGAGATCTCCTCCGCGAGCTGAACGGTGACGAAGAGGGGATCGGTGAAGTCCTCTACACAGGCTCAGCGCGTACCACGGATCGTGGAAGATGGCCGGCTTTCCGGGAGGAGAGCAGGATGTGCTTTGCGGGGAACCCCGATTGGGAGAGTCTCGTGGCGCGGTGGCTGGACGACGTCTCGGCTGATGACGTGGAGCGCGACGTCATGCTCCACGTGTACAATCCCTGCGACTTGATCCGATCTCTGGTGCACGGGTGGCCAGACAAGCTCTCAGACCTTGTTCCGATGACCTTTGGAACGGCACTTACCCAGGACGGCGTCGATCGCACGATCCATGGCTCGCTCTACTGGGACGGCATTCCTCACGCCGATGTGGCTGACCGGGTGAGGTTGGTGTATCGCGACGCTATGCACTGGCAGACTCACCGCCTCATGGATGCGGCCTGGGTCACCGATCTTGATCTTCTTGGCCTGCTCGGGCTTCGTTACGTACTCATCGAGCAGATCGGAGGAAATCCATTGAACATCTCCGAGGCGAACGAACTCCGACTTCACTTCGTGCAAGGCGCGGACCTCTGCACACTACCGATCCCCTGTGAGGGGTCGCAGTTGCGCGACGCTGGTTGGAATGGAGCCTACTCGCTCGATACATTCCTGGAGAAGCACGGTGATCAGATCGATGCAATGATTTCGGCATATCGGTCTGGATTTCATTTCGGGCCCTGATGTTCCTCGGCGATCAGTCAGCGGAGCATCTCACGTGATCACCAGACTTCGCAGGCATTGGGCCAAGTCCCCTGGACAGTTGATAGATGCCGGCCAAATGCAAGTCGACGACACCGGCAGCGTCGATAAGAATCCCCATCACACTGCTATCCCGTTTTCAGAAACTGCACGGTGCCCAGGCACAGGCAGGGACCACAGCGCACCCTGATGCCCTCGCTGCTTGTGGCAGCGAGGGCATCAGTCGTCACGCGACCCGGGCTCTGAGTAGCTGCGAGACCCACGTTGTGACCTCGGCCAGGTGCTCGGGCTGCAGTCCGTGGCGTGGGTCGGGCTGAACGAGGAGGGTCGGCGTTCCCTTGGCGGTGCGCTCCGTGGCCCAGGCGTGGTCGAGGCTGGTGAAGTCGTCGTCGATCCAGACGGCGGGAGCGTCTGCCAGCCAGGCGTCGACGTGGTCGCGCTTCCAGAGGTAGCCGTTGGGGTGGCTGGTCGTGATCTGCGGGCGCGGCAGGTCGACGTGCGGCAGGTCCGGGAGGCCGAGGAGGGGTCCGATGAGGGTGGTGGCGTCCTGCCGCCAGCTGGTGCACCAGACGGGAGTGACCAGGTCGGTACGGATCACATCCATGAGCAGACGGCCGTGGTCGGGGTGGAGCCAGACGGTGACCGGGTTGTCGGCGCTCCGGCCGGTGGGGACGACGTTGTGGCAGGCGTGGGTGGCCGGGGTCGAGCCGTCCGCGTTGGGGAAGGGTATGAAGACGCCGTCGATGTCGAGGAGCAGGTAGGGCGGGCGCATCAGTTCCTCCGGGGAAGCCGGGGCGAATGGCTGGTCAGAGCTTGCGAGCGCGGATCAGCAAGGTGGTGGGCCAGTGGCCCATGCGGGGGTCGTGGAACTCCTGGGCCGAGGTGAGCCAGAAGCCGGCCTGGCTGAGATGCCTCTCCCAGCGGTCGGGGTCGAACTCCCAGCGGGCAATGGGTAGCCGGGTGCGGTCGGGGAGGGTGACGAAGTCGCGGCGAGGTCGGTCGTCGCCCGAGGGGCTTCGGCCGCCACGCTGCGGGTGGGGGACGGAGAAGGCGAGCACCCGGCCGGGCGTGAGGCGTTGGGCGATGGCCGGCAGCAGGAGCTCAGGGGCGACGAGCCCTACTGCGCCGAAGACGGAGTAGATCGCGTCGAACTGCTCGTCGGAGGCGTGCAGGTAGTGCAGGGCGTGGCCTGCGACGAAGGTGAGGTTGTTCAGCCGTCCGTAGTGGGAGCGGGCGCGGCGGACCTGGAGGCCGACCAGGTCGACGCCGGTGACGTGGGAGCCGTGGCGGGCGGCGAGGTGGGCGGCGTTGTGGCCGGGGCCGCAGCCGAGTTCAAGCAGTCGCTTGCCGCGCAGGTCGGGGCCGAGGATCTCGGCGCCGGGACCTTGGCCGGGTCTCGTGGTCCATTTCATCCGGGCCGGTACGGAGAGAGGTTCGGCGAGTCCGGCGGCGGTGCGCTGGAGGGCGTGGGCGTGCCATGGGGATGCCTGAGCGAGCACGTCAGATCTCCAGGAGGTGGAGGACGTCGGTGAGGTGGCGGCGGACGGCCTTGATGTAGGCGGGGTCGGTGGCCGGGTCGTTGATCCACCGGATGGACTGCTCCATGAACCACTCGACGGCCCACATGCGGTGCCAGCCCAGGGCCCAGTTCTCGGCGGTGAGCCCGCCGCGCGGGGCGAGGGCGTCGGGGGTGCCGCCGGCGGTGACGTACTGCTCCAGGAAGACGCGCAGGCGCACGGGGTGCGGGGGCTCGATGGTGCCGTGCCAGCTGGCGAGGTCGAGCAGTCCGGGGCCGGTGAAGGCGCGGGCGAAGTCGAGCAGCCGCCACCCGTGCTTGCCGATGTGGAGGCTGGTGGGGTGGAACTCGGAGTGCACCCAACTGAACGGCGCCAGCGTCGCTCCGGCCGAGCGGGCCTCGGCGGCCTGGGCGATACGGTCGAGCGCGTCCTCGACGTCCTCGGCGTCCTGCCACCGGTCGACCTTGCGTAGCTGTCCGAGATGCTCCAGCGCCCGGGCCGGCAGCGTGCGCAGCCGCTCCTGGTCGAGGACGGGCAAGGGCGGAGCCGTACGGGTGCCGTGCAGGACCACGGCCGCGGCGACGCCGTCCAGGTCATCGGCCGCGTGGATAGACGGTCCGAGGTCCTCCATGAGCATGCCGAGCCAGCCGTCCAGGACGGCGGAGGTGTGGACCTGGGGGACGGGAACGCCGAGGGTATGGGCCAGGCGGAGGGCCTGGTCCTCGCTGTCGAACGGCTTCTTGGCGTACTTGAAGATAGCCGTGGAGCCGTCGGGGAAGGTCACGCGCTCGACGCCGGACATGGACCACACGCGTACCTCCTCCCGTACGGCGGTGGTCTGGCCGGTCGCGGTGAGCAGGTTGTCGAGGAGTTCGGCGCTGGGGTTTGTGGTCACGGGAGGGCTCCGGGGGATGGTGGCTTCCGGGGCGAGCGAGGGATGCCGGCCCGCCCCGGAGCCTGATCGGATGGTGGGTTACGCGGCGGGGTTCACGTGGTGGGCGTAGACCTGATCGATCCAGCCCGCCTTGAACGCGGCGAGGTCGTCACGGAAGTTCGCCATCGAGGCACCGTAGGGCGCGACCACGCCGCCGGACTGGTCCGGCACGGACTGGCAGCCGTGCACGAGCCGGCCACCGAGCGCCGCGTGGGCCTTGATGGACTCGATCCGGCGGTGCTCGTTGAACCAGCCGCCGTGGTAGACCTCGTCGAGCATCCCGCCCATCTCGTCGTCCAGGTCGAAGACGACGGAGGTGGCGGCGGGGAAGAACCAGCACGGGCCGACGTTGGAGATGTGCCCGTCCACCTCGACCTTGTTGAGCGCCATGAGCGTGGCCGCCTCGCGGAGCATCCGCAGGTGATCGGCGGTGATCTGCGGGAGTCCGAGACCGGCGAGGTGCTCGTCACGGAAGAGGTAGGCGTACACCTCGTACGCGGTGGCCAGGACGCGGGCGGCGTCGGAGGTGGACTCGCCGTGGTTCTTGATGAAGTCGAGCGCGAGCTGCTCGACCGCGCTCTCGGTCGTCTCGTCCACGTCCAGGGGCTGGGCCTTGACCAGCTCCCAGTCGGCGACGAGCCACGTGCTCGACTCGAAGCGGAAGAAGTACTCGGCCGGGTCGATCGTGATGCGTCGGCCGTCGACCTGGATGCCGGGCAGCCGGCTCCAGCGCGGGTCGAACGCCTCGGGCAGCTCGACCGTGATGGCCGTGGTGTCGATGGTGGTCACCGTGTCTCCGTCTCTGATCGGCCAGGTTCGGGCACAGGAATGCCCGAGCCCGGTGTGGGCGTACGGAACTTCGGGGTGCCGCCCGGACCAAAGGGGAGCCTGGATCACGGTCGCGCCGTTCCGGGCGGCTGCTGATAAGTGAACCGGTGGTCACGCTCAGTGGGTACGGTGGAAGGCAGTTGAAGCGGTATACGCGGTTTACAGCTCCAGGGCGGAGGCGATCGTGGCGGCGCAGCGAGAACCCAACTCCCGTCTGCGGGACGTCATCGACGCGGCCGGCTGCACTTACGAGGCCCTCGCCCGAGACGTGCGGCGCATCGCTGCCGAGAACGGCGAGATCCTCCAGACCAACAAGTCGGCCATCTCGCACTGGGTGAACGGCACCCGTGCCCCGTCGGGCCGGGTAGGTCAGTACCTGGCCGAGGCGCTGTCCCGCCGAGCGGGGCGCACGATCACCCAGACCGAGATTGGCCTCCAGACAGGTGATGACGAAGAGCCGGCGGAATCTGACCCCGTCCTCGCGGTCACCGACCTAGGCCGGGCCGACGTCGAGCGCCGCCGCTTCCTCGCCATCGCGGCCTTCACCACTGCCGGCGTCGCCATGCCGCTCGGTTACGACCACGAAGCCACCGCCCGAATGCTCCGCGCCCGCACCGGCACGTCCCTGGTCGGCGCGGAGGACGTGGACGTCGTACGCCAAATCACCGCGGCCTTCAGCGCCGCCGACGAGCGCCTCGGCGGCGGGCACGGCCTGACCACCGTCACCGCGTACCTCGCCGACACAGCCGCCCCCATGCTGCGCGGGCGCTTCCCCAGCGAAGCTTTACGACGGGCCGCCTTCGGCGCCGTCGCCGAACTCGCCTACCTCGCAGGGTGGAAGCACCACGACCTCGGTCAGGAAGGCGCCGCCCAGCGCTATTACCAGGTCGGCTACAAGCTCGCCTGCGAAGCCGACCCCCACGGCCACGCCGCCTGGATGATGCGCGCCCTCGCCCACCAGGCCCTGAGCCTCAAGCAGCCCCACCACTGCGTCGACCTCGTCGAAGGTGCCCTACGCACAGGTCTCGGCCACGTCGACGGCCAGACCGAGGCCCTCCTCCACATCACCCATGCCCGCGCCTACGCCGCCCTGAACGAGAACCCCCAGGCCGCGCGCGCCCTGCTCGCTGCCGAAGACGCCCTCCTGCGCGACGACGGCCCCCAGCCCAGCTACTCCCGCGTAAGCGGCCCGGCCGCCGGCACCGTGGCCAGCCACACCGCCCGCACCCTGACCGACCTCGCCGACCACATCGGCACCGAGCAGCAGCACCGGGACGCCCTCATCCGCTGGGACCCGGAGAAGTACAAGCGCGTCCACGCCCTCACCCACGCCGACCTCGGCGACAGCCTCGCTGCCCAGGCCCGCGCCGACGAGGCTGTCGCCGCCTGGACCCGGGCCCTCGTCCTCATGGAAGGCATGACCTCCGACCGCACCCGCAAGGCGATCACCTCAATCCGCTCCACGCTCGCGGTCTACCAGCGCCGCTGCGTTCCCGGTGCCGCCGATCTCGCCCGCCGCGCCCGCGAGGCCCTCGCCTAACATGCCCAACAACCCGCCCGACGAAGGGAACACCGTGGCCCAGCAGACCGACGACCGCTCCCAAGCCCTCAAGCCGGCGCTCGAATCGATGACCCTGCTGGTCGCGGCCGTCATCGTGCACGACAAGGCCACCAACCGCGTCGTCCTCCTCCAGCGCAGCGAGAACGCCAAGTTCGCCCAAGGCATGTGGGACCTCCCCGTCGGCAAGAGCGAACCGGGCGAGCCCATCACGGAGACGGCGGTCCGCGAGCTGTACGAGGAGACCGGCCTCACCGTGAAGCCCGAGTCCCTCAAGGTCGCCCACATCATCCACGGCGCCTGGGGCGTTGAGGCCCCCAACGGCTTCCTCACGGTTGTCTTCGCCATCCACGAATGGACCGGCGAACCCGAAAACCGCGAACCCCGCAAGCACTCCCAAGTCCGCTGGGTCGATGCCAACGTCATCCCCGACGCCTTTGTCGATACAACTGCCAGTGCTCTCCATCAGTACCTGCGCGGCGGTTCTCAGGTGTCACTTGACGGGTGGCGTTAGTTGCGCACCCTGAGTGTGGGCGCAGGGCCTTCCGCGACTCCGGCTTGACGGCGACGGGCTGTTTTGGCTACTCACCCGGGAACATCGTGGCTGGAAAGTAGCAGCTTCCGGTCTCATTTGCATGACGCTTCTTGCGTCGCAAAAGTTCGTCGAGCGTGAGGCGCCCGTCGAGAACATAGAAGAAATCGAGGCCCTCCATCGTTAGGAACGGCGTACTCTCCTTATACGCTTCTCGGGCTCCGCTAGTGAATCCATTTACGCCGATAAAGATTCCAAGCGAATTTTTCCCCTTCCGCCTCACCTTCTCATTGAAGCTGTAGAGGTGGTGGGGCTGGATTGCCTCCTGCCACCACTTGGCCTCAACGATGTAGTCGTCCGTGTCGAAAGTGAGCGAGCCGTCGATTTGCTCGTAATCCAGGCTGTATGACAGGCGAGGTTCCATGTCGAACAGCCTGAAGACGTCATTCAGGAACGGCTCGAAAAGCCTGCCGGCCTTCTGACGATTATCCATACGCTCCAGTTCGAGGAAGCGTTCTTTAAGGGCGGCGAGCTTAGCTTCAAAGCCATGCTGGGCCTCTACCACGGCACGATACGTGAGAAGATCGTCATCGAACTTCGACTGTTGCTCGTGGGCAACGCGCTGGCGTTCCATCAGCCCCCTGAGATAGTCGACTGCTTCCTTTGCCTCGGCGATCAGGGATTCGGCGTTCTCATGCCGTTTCAGTGCAGGGAAGCTCGTCAGATGAGAGACCTCCGCCATCATCCGAATCGAAAGGTCGCGGTATTGGTGCTCATTTGCCATCAACCGGTCCACGAACTCATCTGCGGTCGCCCACTTGTAGCCGCTGAAGTCCATGTGGGCCAGCAGTGAAGGATGGTCTGTGGCCCACAAGCGGATGAATCGTTCGAGGTCGCGCTTGTACCAGAAGATCGACTTAAGAGCGCCGGCCAGAGCTCCGTAGGCGGCTGGGCTGATCGGCTGCGGAGGGGGTGTCACGGCGGAGTTCCTTGTCGGGTCGACTACTTGGCGCGTTGAAATCGCGTTGGGATTTCTAAGTTCTAGCGCAAGAGTGCAGGGTTACGTATCCAAGTCCACATATGTCATTGAAGATGGACGGATTCTTGCGTAGCGCGCTCAATATTCAATGGCAACCGGTCATTTTCGTTCATTTCATGGCATCGGCTTCGTATTTCCAATGTGACGCGTAAGCATGGATTCGACGGACTCGCCTGATGGGATGGGTTGGTTTGAAAAAGGGAAGGCCTCAAGGGTGCACTCGATCTCTCCGGCAGCGGTCTCGATAAGTCCGGCGATTTGATGGGGAAAAACAGTGGTTGAGAACGCTCAGGCGGGGCCATTTCCGCGCCCTGCCTCTTTGGAAATGCAGCGCAAGTGGGTGGAAGCGGGCCTGAACACCCCAGGGGTGAACGTTCCGCGTGAGGCACTGTTCAATTTCGCCCCCTTCTTGGTCGATCCGGAGTCCATGCTGACCGAGCAAGGTCAGGTCGGGATGCGGATGTGGCGGCCAGATGCCCTGCGGCGGCTCCACACCGATGCAGGGGACATGCTGATCGCGGTGGTGCGGATGCACGGCGCTGGGGGAAGTGTCTGGGAACACAACGAGCGGATTAGCTCGTTGTGGCACTCGCCCGCCAATCCGGCTCCGGCGCGGGAGGACGAGAGCTCGCTGTCCGCAGTGCATCCCTACGTCCAGCAGGTGGCTGGCGGCTCGACTCAGGAGTTTGCGGCCGTGGAGAGCGTGGCCGAGAACCGCGAGTCACTGGTCGCGAATCTGGAGAAGGCTGCGTCGGGGCTGCGTGAACGGGAAGGCCACCGTGCCTACGATCTCAGGCAGGACCTGATCCTTAACGGGCAATTGGAGCCGGGCCTCTACGTTGCGCAGCACATCCTCATCAAGGAAGCACCGTTACAGGCTCGGGACGGACGTCCGCTGCATCCGGCCGAGCACTGGCAGTGGATGGCGGTCCGGGGCAACAACCGGACGCAGCGGCGCCACGATATTTTCCGGCTCTCGTCCGCCGATGTGGTCGCGGGTGTCCCGGTCAAGAAGATCGGAGGGAGCGGGGAAGACGTCGTCTTTGATCCGAACGAATGGCTCACGCGGCTCTCCGACCTACTGAACGAGGAGTACGCATCGCATTCCATGGCCACGAGCCCTGCCGATCCTGACGACGACTCCCGTGCCATGCAGGCTGCCAGGCTTGCGGTAGTGGAGTCCCACCTGGTCGTGGGCACCTCGGCACCGCGCAGGCTCTATCGCATCGCACAGATGAGCAATCGGCGTGACCACGTTCATATGCCGCTGGAGTTCACCAAGAACGACCGAGGACGGGCGCTCGGTCGCAGCGTGCTCGGTATGTACGTGGCGGAGGGAGTACTCGACGAAAGGATCGCGGAGGTTCTGTCAGGAGGCGTGCCTATTGCGGGGTTGCCAGGGCTGCCGGCGGATGCGACGGTGTCGGAGCTGCGGGACATCCGTTCGATGATGCTTCTCCGGGAGCTGTTTCCGGTGGAGCGGCGCAAACGGTTGCTGATCCGACGAGCACTCAGCGAGGCGCCGCCGTCCCAACTGAGTGCTCCGGAGGCCAACCAGAGGGCGCGGGTCTGGTCGGCCATGACCTCGGAGAGCTTTCCAAGCCCGTGGAACCCGCGGATCGCGGAGGTTTTCCAGCTGGGCGATGTCCGAGACGGTCTCAATCCCTCGGACCGGCGGTTGCCGGAGCTGCTTGCCCAGGCGGACACTGATGACGAGGCATTCGAGGAACTCATCTCCTTCCGGGCGGCACATTGGCTCGCGGCCTTCGACATTATCGACGCGGACCGGGGATCGCTGACCGGGCAGAAGACTGACGACGACGGAACCAAGGCGGACCGCGTCCGGCGGACGGTCAAGAACAACCTGATGGCCATGCGGAACAACCGCCACAAGGCGGTGGGTGCCCTGCGGGAGCTGGCAGCCGCGATGGACGAGGGGGACCGTCGCCCGCGGAAGGTCTCGGCGACTGGCGAACCCCTGCTGGAACCGATGAACCGGGCGTGGTTCAACCGGGAGTTCCCCAAAGAGGCGGGAGCTCGTGGGCGGGGGGTGCCGAAACCACGGGTCAACTCCGCTGCGCCGCGGCCAACCGCGCAGTCCGCTCGGCTGGTGGTCGGCAACGGTGCCATGGCGGTGTCCGGCGAGGAGCGGCCGGCACCTGAAACAAAGAGCGGTCCTGTTCGGTCGCCCGAAATCGCGCTGACCCATCCGGCGCCGGATGAGGTTCAGCCTCCGAGTCTCGAAAGTGTCCCTGCCACCGACCCGGCGCCCGATTTGGCAGTGAACCTGGAACAGCAGGTGGGGGTGCTTGTCCACGACGTCGGGAGATGTCAGGAGCTTGCCGCGTCTCTGGCCGTGCAGGCGAAGCCGGGAGGTCGCTCACTGACTCGGGACCAGGCAGACAGCATCGCACTGGGCTTGATGGCGGCTGAGGTGGAGATCCGCCGGTTGCGGGCGAAGCTGGATGGACTTGCCGAGCCGCTCGCAGGTCCGTGAGACGCTACTGGGTTCGTTCGGGCCGTGCCTGCAGCTACGGCCGAGAGGCAGCTTCTTCCTCGGAGGGGGCGAGTCCGAGGGCGTGAAGGAGGTGGTCGCGCTCGTTGTTGAAGGGCCATCGCCGCCCATTCCCCGGCGGCGTACGAGGCGTCGTCACCTCTGTCGAGTTGTTGGACGAGGGCCTCCGGGGGACCTCATGATGCCGCCGAGTGATCGCGACGCCAGAAGGTGGGGAGCCACCAGCAGAGCACCGAGCGGTCGTTGGGCCACGGGGCTCGGTCCTCGGCTTCCCAGTTCTCGAAGGAGTCGCGTGTCAGGTCGATGGGTCGCCAGGCGGGGTCGAGCGGCTCGTCCGCGGCCGGCGGGCGGACGTACTGCCGGCCATGTTGGTCGCAGGCGCCGAAGTCCTGGTAGTTCCGCTGGGCCTCGATCAGGGAGACCTTGTTCGTTCCGCCGTCCATGGTCGGCCAGCGGAACTGGACCCCGTCGTCCTCCCAGAAGCAGACGGGGCAGATCTCGTAGGAGCCGGGCATGTCGTCGAGCACGCGGTACCCGCAGCAGGGACAGGGGTAGGAGTCGCTCACCTGCGCAGTCTCGTTGCAGGTCCCGCCGGTGTGCCATGGATTTCTCTGCCTCGGCGTACCCAGCCAGTCCGCAGTCAGTCCGCGGGACACCCGTAAACGGCCGTCGGGTGCCAACGCCTGCCAACGAGGAAATCCCAGGTCAGGGCCCTGCGCGGGGCTCCGCCGCAGGTCAGGATCGGGCGTCAAGCATTCCGCTTCAACGTGTAGGCGCAACACGACGTCGCCTTGGTTGAATGCGCAGGTCAGGAGGGGTCCGACTCATCAGAGTCGGGCCCCTGGCTCGTTCCCGTGCTGGGATGGTGCTGGGATTTCTGACGGGTTGCCACTCATTCGACATCGCTTCACACGGCCGCCAGTGGTACGTTATTCGGTACCACTTAGTAGAGGGGGTCAATCCATGTCGATAACTGCGAGCGAAGCCCGCAAGGCTCTCTTTCCGCTGATCAAGAAGGTCAACGACGATCACGAGGCCATCGAGATCGTCTCCAAGCATGGCAACGCCGTACTTGTCTCGGCAGAGGACTACGCGGCGCTACGTGAGGGCTCGTACCTGCTGCGCTCGCCTGCGAACGCCCGGCGCCTGCTCAAGGCATACGAGAATGCTCTGGGCAATATCAATGTCTCGGAGCGTGAGCTGATTGATCCCGATGCGGCGGATCCTGCTGAGGGTGCTGCGTGAGGCTTGCCTTCGAGGATCAGGGCTGGGAGGACTACACGTCCTGGCTCAAGAACGACCGCAAGATGCTCGCTCGGATCAACAAGCTCATCGAGGACGTCAAGCGTGACCCCTTCACGGGGATCGGCAAGCCCGAGCCGCTCAAATACCACCTGCCCGGGGCATGGTCGAGGCGGATCGACGACGAGCACCGTCTCGTCTACCTGGTCACGGACAAGGAGATCGTGATCCTCGCCGCTCGCTACCACTACTGACCGAGGCGGGGTGCCGGGGGTTCGTCGCCCGTGGTCATCGCTGGTCGGCTCTCCCGCCTGCCAATTCCTGCTGGGGCGACGGGGCCAGCCGCCATCAGGCTTTGGGTTGAAGCATCGCGAACCGGACGGGTTCTTCGAGAGTCAGGCGAGCACCAGCCTCGTCCACGGTGCGTGCGGCAAGCGTCGCCTCGGCGAGTCTGGGGGGCAGCGCGTCGGCGAACTTCAGGCCGCGTACAGCGTGCCCGTCGATCTCGGGCAAGCTCAGGCCTTCGTCTGCCTGGGCCATGGCATTTGCCCAGTCCTCGCGAGTGAGGTCGTCCCGTAGCCGGATCCAGTGGGCGTGAGCGCGCCTGTGGGGTGACACGACGGGCAGTAGGGTGGCGGCGAGCGTGGCGTTGGCGCGATGGCCGGCCCAGGTCCACCAGCGGACGTCCCCGTCAGGGCGACGGGTGATGACCGTGCCTCCGGGATGCACGGTGTCCACGTGCGCGTCCCGGGCCTCCGCGAGCCGGGTTTGGGCCCGCTGGGTCAGGCGGACGGGCGGGTCCTCGCCGAGCAGGACGTCGCGTGCGGCCCTGGTGAGGTCGAAGGACAGGACTCGTTCGGCGCCGAAGCCGTTCCACCGGGCGCGTCCGCCCTCGTCGATCGGGGTGACGAAGCAACGCCTGCGGCTCCAGTCGATGTGGGTGACCAGCCAGCTGCGGCCCGCCAGCAGCAGCCTGCGCGGGCCCTGGACCTCTTCCGTGAGCAGGTCGGGATCGGTACGGCCGATCTCCGTACGGCCGTTCATGACAGTGAACTCCGGCGGCGCGGTGAAGACGGCCGTCAGGTTCATGAAATGGCGATGCCCGTAGCGATGCTCGGCCTCCGGTCCGATGAACAGCAGGCCGCCGTCCTGATCCAGATAGCCCTGTTCGACGAGGTGGCGGACAACGGGGGCCGCGCCAGGACCGAAGGGACCGACGTCCCCCCACCATTCCTGCCACAGGTTCTCGCCGACCCGGTGTTCCTGCAGACACAGGGCCAGAAGTTGCTGGGCGACCAGATGCCGGGGCTCGGGAGGGGCGCTGACGGGTTCTACCCAGCCTCGGGACCATTGCAGCAGGAGCGCGGCCGCAGCCAGCAGCCCGTCGTCGTCGAGGGCGAGGAAGAGGCAGTTACGGGTACTGCCGGTCCGGCGGCCGGTCCGGCCCAGCCGCTGGAGGAAGGAGGCGACCGTTCGTGGCGAGTCCAGCTGGATGACCCGGTCCAGGTCGCCGACGTCGATGCCGAGTTCCAGGGTGCTGGTCGAGATGATCACACAGTCGCGGGCCTCGGCGAACGCCGTCTCGGCCCGCCGCCGCTCGTCCACGGAGAGCGAGGCGTGGGACAGGAAGGTCGTGACGCCGCGCAGGCGCAGTTGCTCGCCCAACTCCTCCACGGTGCGGCGGCTTTCACAGAAGACCAGGCGCTTCTCGCCGCGGTGCAAGGCGGAGATGACGAGCGCGGCGTTGGCCACGGATCCGACGTAGTCGAGCTCGATATCGGCAGTCGTCGAGGGGAGATCCGCCTTGTCCGGCGCGCCGGGCAGCGCGGACTGGGGCTTTACGCCGGGGGCGACGACTCGGCCGGGGCGCCGTCCCTGTCCGGAGCCCTGGAGCCAGCCGAGCAGTTCGACGGGGTTGCCGATGGTTGCCGACAGCCCGATCCGCTGCAGGGGGCGGTCGGCGACACGACTCAGGCGTTCAAGGACCGCCAGCAGGTGCCAGCCCCGGTCGTCGCCCGCGAAGGCGTGGACCTCGTCGACCACGACCGAGTGCAGCCCGCTGTAGAAGGAGCGGTGGTCGACATGGGTGCTGACCAGCATGGACTCCAGGGACTCAGGAGTGGTGAGAAGGATGTCGGGGCGCTGCACGAGCAGCTTGCGCCGGCGGGACGTGGCGATGTCCCCGTGCCAGAGGCCGACGGTGCGGCCCAGCCAGCCGGCGTAGGCCTCAAGGCGGGGTTGGAGGTTGTTGAGGAGGGCCTTGAGCGGGCACACGTACAGCACACTGGTGCCCTTCCAGCCACGCCGGTTCATGCGGCTCAGCAGGGGGAAGACGGCCGCCTCCGTCTTGCCGCCCGCGGTCGGGGCCACCAGCACGGCGTCCTCACCGCCGAGGAGCGGGGCGACCGCTTCCTCCTGGAGAGGGCGAAGGGAGTGCCAGCCGAGGGTGTTGACGATGTGGTGTCCGACGACGGGGTCGAGGAGGTCGAAGGCGTCGGGCGGCGCGGGCCACTCGCCCGCGGCTTCGGACGTCCGGTGCGTCACGACAGGTCCAGGGGGATGTCCGCGGCGCTCTTCGCGGAACCGGCGCTCCCCGCGGACGCGTCGCGGGCCGCGGCGTTGCGTTCGGTGGCGCTCAGTTCGGCCGTGTGCAGGGTGAGGGCGTAGTGCCTGCGCGGATCGAAGTCCTCGAACTCGTCGACGCGGTCCAAGACATCGGCGACCAGCTTGCGCAGATACAGGCGCGGCGCGATGCCGACCTTGCCGCCGAGCGCCCCGGTGACGGCACGGGCCAGCTCGTCGAGGTAGGCGTCGTCCGCGCGCATGGCGAGCCGCTCGGGGTGGCGGGCGTCGGCCGCGTAGATGTCGCGCACCTTGCGCCCCAGTACGCCGAGAGAGGCGAGGTCGAAGCCCGGCAGGCGCAGCTGCACGGCCCGCGGGGAGTCGAAGCGCGGGTCGGTGGTGAAGTCCGTGGCGAGGCGCTGGGCGAGGGGCGCCAGACGCTGTACGCCCTGCTGGCCGTCGTAGAAGGCGGGGGTGCCGGTGATGACGAGGAACAGTCCGGGGAAGCGTCCCGTGTCGATCTCGTCGAGGAGCTGGCGAAGGGCGTTCAGGGACTTCTCCCGGACGTCGCCGCGTACGCGCTGCAGGGTCTCCACCTCGTCGAGGACGAGCAGGAGTCCGGGGTGCCCGCAGTCCCGGAGCACGGTGAGCAGCCCCTGGAGGAAGCCGAGGGCGCCGAAATGGTCGAGGTCGCCCCGGATACCGGCGGCTCGCTTTGCCGCGGCGGCCACCGACTTCTGCCCGCCCAGCCAGGCGATCAGGGCTTCGGCGAGAGTGTCGTCGCCCGCTGCCACGGCCCGACGGTAGCCGCGCAGGGCCGCGGAGAAGGCGGGGGTGGTGCGGGCGACGGCGGCCAGCCGCTGTTCGAGAAGTACGTCGACGGCGGCCGCCAGTGCCTCCTCGTCGTCGTCCGCCAGCTCGCCTCCGGCCAGCGCCTCCTCCTCCAGGGCGTAGAACCAGGAGTCGACGACGGCACGCAGTGCGGACGGCTGGTGGGTGGCGGTGCTCAGCTGTTCGGTCAGCCTGCGGTAGACGGTCTCCAGCCGGTGCAGCGGGGTCTCGGTCTCGGAGATCTGCACCTCGCTGACGGCGAGCCCGCGCCGTTTCGCCCGTTCGGCGAGCCAGCGGGCGAAGAACGTCTTGCCGGAGCCGTACTCGCCGCGCAGGGCATGGAAGGCCGCCCCACCGCGGGCGACGGTGGCCAGGTCGTCGTCCAGGGCACCCTCGAAACGCTGCAGACCTACGGCGAACAGGCCGAGCCCCGCCTGCGGGACGGTGCCGCGGCGCAGCGCGTCGACGACGTCGCGGCGGCGCGCGGCGCTGATGTCGAGGGCCGGGCGGGTCATGCGGGGCCTTCCGTGGACGGGAACTGCTGCTTGAGGAGGGCGCGGTCGAGCTGCACGGTGCGGCCCGACTCGACCAGCTGGAGCACGGGGTAGCCGTCGATGTTGAGCAGCCGCTCCAGCATCGTGGCGAAGCGCGCGGGGTTGCGCTGCGACGTGCCGGTGGCGGCCTGGGCGGCAGCGGCGACCGCTCCGGGTGACAGTTTCCCGCCCGCCGCGTCCAGGGCGTCGAGCGCCGCGGCGACAGCCTTGGCCTTGGGCGCACCGCGGACGAAGTCGAGCTGCGTCCTGTACGGGGCACTCTGCACGGTTCGCCACCCGAGCGAGAGCGGGGCTGCGCCTGCCGTCTCCTGCTTCTGCGGTTCGGCGGGAACGCGAGCGACCTGTACCGCGGTCTCTTCGGGCACGGGACGGACTTCGGCCGGTTCGGACGCCTTCCACCACGTGGGCTCGGTCGACTCGGGCGGCAGCAGCGCCCAACCCGACGGCACCGCCCCCTCGGACGGCACCAGAGTGATCACGGGAACGGTGACCTCGGCGAGCGAGGCGCCGCCGTGATAGCCGGCCTGGCGCGCGGTGTACCGCAGGTCGTCACGCCAGGCGGCGATGATCCGCTTGCCGTCGGTCAGCACACGTGGACCGGCAAGGGCGACCTCGCCGTCGCCCGGGTCGCCGGTGCGCCAGCGGGCGCCGCGCACCCCGGTGACCTCGGCGGGCAGGTGGCCGCGTTCGGTGCGGTCGATGACGTGTCCGTGGTCGGAGACGAGCACGACCGGACGTCCGTAGTCGCGGGCGGCGTTGAGGAGGTCGGGCAGTTTCCCGATGTCGGCCAGGCCCCAGCGGCCGCTGGTTCCCTCCCGGCCGTCGGCCAGGGCGTCGTCGATGGTGTTGACGACGACCGCGACGACATCGTCGGAGGCGAGGGTCTGCACGAGTTCGGGGGCGAGCCGGTGACCGGGCGGGCCTTCGTATCCACCCTTGTGGAAGAGGTGCGCCCCGCGGTGGCGCTTGCGCCAGAAGGCGGTGAAGCCGGTGCGCTCGGCGGCCTGGCCGCCCTCGGAGGGCCGTCCGCACAGCAGCGACGCGCGGCTGACGCGGGTGACCGACGGCAGCATGGACACCGCTGCCTGGCGGCGTGGCTGGGCGCCCTTCGCGGCGACGGGCACGATCTCGGTCCACGCCCTGCCGTCCAGTTCCCCGGCGATCCGGACGGCGACATCCGCGCTCATCCCGTCGAGGACGAGGATCAGGGGACGGCCGCCGCCCTGGGCGAGCGGTGCCGCCGCCTTGGCGAGGACGTCCTCGATGAGCAGCGCACCGCCGTTGGCCTGCTGGCGGGCGGTGTCGGACCAGGAGGCGAGCAGGTCCGCGAAGCGGGCGTCGAGTGCGGCGCGCCGCTCCCGTGCCGCTCCTATCAGCTGCCGGTAGGCCTCGCCGACGGACGCGTCGCGCCAGACGTCTCCTTCCGCGAGGACGCCGATGGCGAGGTCGGCCCAGCCCGACGAGGACAGGTGTTCCTGGACGGCCTGGCCGACGGTCGCGAAAGGTGCGGGCTCGGCGGCGAGCCAGCGCATCAGGCGTACGGCGGTGCGGGCGGTCTCGGTGGACTCGGCGTGCAGCGCGGCGAGTTGGTGTGCGCCCAGGTCGCGCAGCGCGGACTCGGCGACCGCGGGTGCGCCGTCGCCGCGGCTGCCGAGGCAGGCGGCCAGGGTCCGCAGCCGCCCCAGATAGCCGGACGGGAGCAGCCGGTCGCCGCGGACCAGGTCGGTGAGGCGGGCGTCGGCGGCGAGCCGGTCGGCGCGTTCGAGGACGGCCAGCACCCGGGAGCGGACCGGCCCGGATGCGGCGGTGCCTTCCGCCTGTGCGATCCAGCGGGTGAGGACGCCGGTGGCGGCGTCGGCGAAGGGGCGCAGCGTGTCGAAGGAGGCGAGGGCCGGGCCGAACAGGGTGCCCAGGGCGAAGCCCGCGGCCTCCGCGGTCTGCGAGCCGAGGGCGGCCGAGGCGAGCACACCGAGCGGCAGCGCGTCACTGCCCCGGCCCTCGGCGGCGAGCGTGAGCAGCGTGGGGGCGGCGGGCCCCACAGCGCGGGTCAGCCACTTCGCCAGGCCGTCCCGTTCGTCCTTCGGGAGGGCCTCGTAGAGGGAGGGCCCGGCCGGGGTGCGGGTCCAGGCGAACAGGGTGTCGGCGTCCAGGTCCAGAGTGTCGGACGCGGGGTCGCCGAGCCCGAGGCGGGCACCGAGCAGGGCCCGTACGGCCCGGTCACGGGTGAGGACGGCACCGACCCGGGGCCAGCCGTCGAGCGGCTCGGCCTGTAGCAGCGCGTCGAGCAGCCAGTGCTCGCCCAGCATCCGCGGGTCCAGGTCGGTCGCGCCGAAGAGCTGCACGACGATCTCGGCGCGGTCGACGGGCAGCGGATGCTTGGACACGGCGTGCGCCCGCAGGTCCAGGCCGAGCTGGTCGGGGGCGACGGTGCCGGTGACGACGAGCACGCGGTCGTCCTGCGGTGTGCCGCCCGCGAGGTGGCGGTGCCAGGCGTCGGCCACGCCGAGCGGGGAGTGCTGGTCGCTGACGACGACGCGACGGCGCTCACCGCCGACCGTGACGGTGAACTCGCTGTCCTTCTCCGCGGGGTCCCAGACCGCGTCGACCAGGACGAGCCGGCGGCCGGGCGCCTTCTTCAGCTCGGTCTGCAGGAGTACCTCGATGGCGCGCCGGCCGGCGACGGGCCGGGTGACCGTCACCGGCGCTCACCGTCCGGCTCGGCACGCCAGGAGATCTCCACCGGGGTGTCCGGGTGCAGCGCGCGGAACGCCTCGATCTCCTCGCGTACGGCGATGAGGTCGGCGTCGAGCGCGGCGGGACCGCCGGCGATGACCCGGCGGGCCGCCCGCCGCGGGCCGGAACCGCCGGTGCCGGGCTCGGGGTCGAAGGACAGCGGGTCCTGCTCGCCCTTGGGTACCCGCGAGGGATCCGAGGGGACCGGCGGGGCGCCGTGCTCGGACAACGTGATCTGCCCCGCATCCGTCACCGGGCCCGGTGCGGCGGGTTCGTCGGCGACGGCGGGCCGCTCCAGCCGCAGGGCGGCGTCCATCAGCGCGAGTCCGGTGTCCCGGACCTCGCCGAGCACGGGGACCAGGGACCGCTCCCGCTCGGGGGCGCGCGCCGCCTCGCCGATCCGGTCGATCAGCCGCTGGGCGCGGTCGCCGACGCTGTCGTCGCGGCCGGTGAGCCCGCGCACGCTGCCCAGCAGCCGCCAGTTGGTGCCGTCCAGGGCCGTGAATACGTCGGAGGCGCTGGACATGGCGTGGGAGAGGTCCCGGGCGGGGGTCTCGTACGAGACGGAGGCCAGCTCGCACACCAGGCCGGTGGCGTCTTCGGTGTGGCGCACGAGGCGGGCCAGCAGGGCGGCGGCCTCACGCAGGACCGCGGCGCGTGGAGCGCTGCCGTCCCCGTCGAGCCCGAGAAGCGCGGCGTGCCGCTTGAGCACAGTGCGTACCTTGCCGACGTTCTCCTCGTAGTCGGCCGCCTTGGCCAGGACGTCGGCGGCGAGCCGGTTGACGTTGCGCGCGTACAGGCCGGGCTTGGCGGTGACGCCGAACAGCCGTCCGGCGCGGTCCCGGGCGGTGGCGTACTCCTCCTCGGTGGGCAGCTGCTGGGAGCGCAGCTTCCAGCCGAGCCCGATCTCGGAGAGCGGGGGAGGCGTGGTCTCGGTGCCGGAGTACAGCACCCAGGAGCGGTCGTCGAGCAGGGCGTAAGAGGCGATGAGCAGGCTGGAGACGTGCTTGTCGAGGCCTCCCAGGCCGAGCCCGCCCTGGGTGACGTCGTCGCTGATCCAATTGCGGATGTCCTCCACCAGCAGTTCGCCGTGTTCGCCGTGGAGGGAGGCGGCCCGGTTGATCTGGGTGCGCAGCTGGTCGCCGCCTACGACGAGCGGGCCGTCATGGACCGTCCCCAGCTCCAAGGGCTCCACGATGCGCTTGACGGTGCGCAACTCCTTCGGGTCGACCTCGGTCCGGCCGCCCTCGTCCATGGCCGCGGTGAGCCACTTCAGCGCCGTGGTCAGGTCGCCCATGGTCACGGCCCTGGGCGTGGTACCCGACCCCGGACCGAAGTCGGGGTGCTTGTCGTAGAGGGCGGAGAACATTCCGTCGGCGAGCTGCGTCACCGCCTGGTCGAACGGCTTGCTGCCCTCGGGCTGCGGGCGCGGGAACTCGGGTTGCAGGGACAGCACATGCCGTCCGTCGGGCACTTCGGCGCCCAGCGTGCCCTCCTTGGCCTCGGCGAGCCCGTACACCTCGCGCAGCGACTCGACCAGGGTGCGGGTGAGGTTCTCGCGGCCGTGCTCCAGCTGGCGGCGGGCCTTGGCACGGTCGTCCGGCGGGAAGTTGCGGGTGAAGTCGGACAGCCGGTCGCGCTCCAGCAGGAAGTTGATCCGCATCAGGCGGCCCAGCTGTGCCTTGCGCTGCTCGGAGAAGTGGTCGCACAGCCAGACCAGGACGGGGGCCCCGTGGTTCGACTTCTTCAGGTCGGCGACGCGGCGGTAGGCGTTGTCGGGGGAGCGGCTCTGCTCCTCGTCGAAGGGGCAGTCGAGGATGATCCGCATGTTGCCCTTGGTGGCCGGTTCGAAGGCCTCGTCCGCGACGCTGCGCGGGTCACAGACCGTGCCGAACACGAACTCCACGGTGCGCTCGGAGCCGCGCCACACAAGCTTCTTCTCGTCGACCAGCTGGCCCTGCCGGCCGGTGAGGCCCAGCAGTTCCCACAGCTGCTCGCGCAGCCAGGTGCGGCGCACACCGCCCTTGTCCTCGCCGACGACGGCGTCGAGGATCGGCTCGACGTCCAGGTCGGACAGGTGCAGCGAGAAGACGGGGTCGTCGGTGCCCTCGGAGCGCAGCTCGGTGGGGAACTCGCCCTGCAGGGCCCGCATCCGCCCGACGACCTTGTCCCGCACGGGCACGGCCCGCGAGCGCACCGAGCCGTGGTTGAGGGCGGCGAGCCGGCCGGCGGTGAGGCGGCGCAGCGCGGGCACGTCGGGGGCGATCGCGCCGAGCAGCAGCGTCTTGACGAAGCGCTCGTCGGCGACGAACTCGGGGTGGTCGGCCCGCCCGTACTTGTTCAGCAGGAAGTGCCGGGCCTTCGCGTGGAAGCGGCGGGCGGTCTCCGACTCCTGCTGGAGCTTGGCGGTGAAGGCGGTGGTGTTGTTGTCGACCAGGACGTCCCACAGGTCACCGAGCGGGATCAGCCGGCCGATCTCGGCGTCGGCGTTCTTCTCCAGGAGCTGCTGGACCAGCTTGAGACCGGTGCGCTCGCGCTGGAGCGCCCCGGACAGGGCCACGAGCACGTTCAGCAGGGCGGGGGAGAGCGGGTAGACCGACCGGAAGTCCTCCCAGTCGGCGCCGGTGGCACCCTCGTCGTCGAGGAGTACGTCCTTGACGAGCTGGCCCGCCTTGTCGACCCCGGCGAACGCGGCGTCAAGCGCCCGCTCCTGCCCGCGGAGCGGCTTGAGCACCCGCTCCTTGATGATCTCCGGGAGGTTGCGGTCCTCCAGGTCGATGACGGTGACGCGCTCCTTCAGGTACTCCAAAGCCGACTGGAGGTTCTCCACGTCCGAGCCGAGGATGTCGGAGCCGACGAGCTGGGACAGGTCGCGCTGACGGGAGATGAACGACACGATCGGCACCGGCCGGTCCGGGTTGCTGGACTCGATCAGCTTGACGAGCTTCTGGATCTCGTCGTTGATGAAGGTCCGGTCGGACATCCTGGCCTGCAGCCACAGCACCAGCTCGTCCAGGAACAGCACCACGCCGTCGTAGTCGAGCGACCGGGCGTGCTTGCTGATCTCGCTGAGCCCGTCGTCCAGGGACACATAGGCGGCGGCGTCACCGCTGACCGTGTCCGCGTACGACTTCATGGGCCCACTGAACAGGGCGGTCAGCAGCTGGTCGCGCTGCGGATCCCCGGCCGGTGCGTTGAAGGCGGCGTCGAGGCCCGCGCCGGTCCAGCCGAGGGCGGGGGCGGCGCCGATGGGCTTCAGCTCGCCGTCCTCGTCGTCCGCGTCGTCGTCTTCTCCGGTTTCTTCGTTCTGCGGGGCCACGGGCGCGGGCAGCAGCCGGATGAACGCCTCGTCGCCGATGTTCGCGCGCAGCGCGCGTGCGTCGGCGAGCAGCGAGTCGGCCCGGTACACGAGAGGTGTGTGGGCCTCGGGCCGCTCCTTGCGTACGGCCTTCACATAGCCGCCGAGCAGGGCGGACTCCAGGCTCGCGGCGCCCACCAGGTGGTACGGCACCATCAGGAACCTCTTGCCGGGCAGCCAGTCCTCGTGCTCGGCGATCACCTCACGCAGCCGGGCCTTGTCCTCGACAGCCGGGTCGCCGTTGAGCACGGCGTGCAGCACGGTCAGGAAGTGGCTCTTACCGGCACCGAACGAACCATGCAGGTACGCGGCGTGCGAGGCGTTCTTCCGCAGGGCGCTGCCGACCAGCTTCAGGGCCTTGCGGAACTCCTCCTGAAGCTGCGCCGTGACGACGTAGTCGTCGATCGACCCGGCTGCCTCGCCGGTGAACCCCTCGGACAGGGCGACCTTGAAGTCACCGGAGTGGAGATCCTCCTTGATGTCGAGGACATCCCTCAGCACGGTCCCGCTGCCCTTGGCCATCAGCCGCTTCCGCTCCCCACCGCATCGTCGCGCCCGGCTGCCGCGGCCGGGCTCTGTACCACGTCTGTCTATCCTGCCAGGGGTGGGGAGGCTGGTGGGACGGCCGGGAAGATCGGCGTCAGGTCGAGGTGCCGTCCGGGCTGTCTACGGGCAGTCGAGGGGAAGCACCGCCCACACCGTCTTGCCCGGAGCGCCTGTGCGGGGCGTCACACCCCAGGTCTCGGCGAGCGTGTCGACGATCAGTAGACCGCGGCCCGTCTCGGCGTCGTCGACGGCGGCCGTGGGTGCGGGGTGGCGTTCGCCTCGGGTGTCGGTGACCTCGATCCGCAGTCGGCCGTCGGCCCGGACCAGGCGCAGGAGAGCGTCGCGGCCGGGTACGGCGCCGTGGGTGAGTACCGGTAGGCCACTGGCGAGGTTTCCGCTGCGCGGACCCTTCTCCAGTGGCCCCCGGCCCGAACCCGCCGTGCACCCTTTCGGTGCAGCGG